>JAVHNW010000119.1:0-4520 GCA_036169755.1 bacterium
TGTACATTTTTGACAAATTTTTTATGAAGATTTTGTAAAGAGCGGCATTACGAACTCCATAAACCTGGCGGCGTTTTTTCTGGTTAAAATCAGGCAAGCAACGATACAATCGTCACACAGGAAAATATTAATAACTCCCGGCCTGGGAGAAAAAATAATGTCATCGGAGATGCGCATGACCCACCAAACCGAATACCAACGCTGGCTGGAAAGCACCCGCAAAAAAACGCTGGAAAAATTTCCGGAGCGCAAACTGCGCTTTGAAACCTCCTCCGGCATCGAAGTGCCGCCCGTCAGCCTGCCCGCCCAGCAAGACCCGGCCTACATGCAAAAACTTGGCCTGCCCGGCGAATTCCCCTACACGCGCGGCGTCCAGCCAACCATGTACCGCGGACGCTTCTGGACGATGCGCCAATATGCCGGTTTTTCCAGCGCCGAAGAATCCAACCGCCGCTACCGCTACCTGCTCGGCGCCGGGCAGACCGGGCTTTCGGTCGCCTTTGACCTGCCGACCCAAATCGGCTATGACGCGGATGACCCGCTCGCCGCGGGCGAAGTGGGCAAAGTGGGTGTTTCCATTTCATCCATTCACGACATGGCGCAGCTCTTTGACCAAATTCCACTCGACAAGGTTTCCACCTCGATGACCATCAACGCCCCCGCCGGGGTTTTGCTGGCGATGTACATCGCCGTGGCGAAACGTCAGGGCGCAGAGCTGCGTCAGCTGCGCGGCACCATTCAAAACGACATTCTCAAAGAATATATTGCGCGCGGCACCTACATTTTTCCCCCCGCGCCATCCATGCGGCTGATTACCAACATTTTCCAATTTTGCGCCGCCGAAGTCCCCTCCTGGAACACCATTTCCATTTCGGGCTATCACATCCGCGAAGCAGGCTCCACCGCCGTGCAGGAAGTCGCCTTCACCCTGTCCAACGCCATCGCCTACGTCGAAGCGGCGCTACAGGCCGGGCTGGACGTGGACTCCTTCGCCCCGCAGCTTTCCTTCTTCTTCAACGCGCACAATAACCTGCTGGAAGAAGTTGCCAAATTCCGCGCCGCGCGCCGCATGTGGGCGAAAATCATGCGCGAGCGTTTCGGCGCAAAAAAAAGCGCCAGCGCACAGCTGCGCTTCCACACCCAAACCGCCGGTTCCACGCTGACGGCGCAGCAGCCCGAAAACAATGTGGCGCGCGTCACCATTCAGGCGCTGGCGGCAGTGCTGGGCGGAACACAAAGCCTGCACACCAACAGCATGGATGAAGCGCTCTGGCTGCCCACCGAAAAATCGGTGCGGGTGGCGCTGCGCACCCAGCAGATTATCGCCCACGAATCGGGCGTGGCAGATTCGATTGACCCGCTGGCCGGTTCGTACCTGCTGGAAAGCCTCACCGATGAAATTGAGCGCCGCGCCCTGGCCTACATCGCCAAAATTGATGAGATGGGCGGGGCCATGCAGGCCATTGAACGCGGCTACATGCAAAACGAAATTCAAAACGCCGCCTACGCCGCGCAGAAAGCGATTGAGAAAAAAGAACAAATTGTGGTCGGCGTCAACCAATTTGCCACCAACGAAACCATCAGCCTGGAACGGCCAAAAATTGACCCGGCGATTGAACGCGCCCAAAAAGAAAAACTGCAAATCCTGCGCCAAAAACGTGACGCCCGCAAAAGCGCCGAACTGCTCGCCCGCCTGGAAAATGCCGCCCGCGGCGCCGATAATCTCATGCCGCTCTTCATCGAGTGCGTGGAAAACGACCTGACCCTGGGCGAAATTTGCCACACCCTGCGCGGCGTGTGGGGCGAATACCTCGCCCAGGGATTTTAAGCGGCGGCCTCACCTTGACGCATTTTCGGCGCTGTGCTATCGTTGCGATAGACTGACCAGTCGGTTTATCACCCATGAAACCCAACGCCCCCAACCTCACTCAGGAAACCCGCGAGCGCATTTTGGCCGCCGCCGTGACGGTTTTTGCCGCCAAAGGCTACCACGATACCAAAGTGGATGACATCGTGGCCGAATCGCAAACCTCCAAAGGGTCGTTCTACTTCTATTTCCCCAGCAAACAGGAAATCTTCCTGGCGCTGGTGGATACCTTTGCCGATTTGTTGGAAACCCGGCTGAAGCAGCGCTTCGCCGCTGAAGCCTCGGGCATGGCGCGCGTCGAGCTGGCCCTGCGCGTCTGCATGGAAACTTTTGGGCAATATCGCGGCCTGGCGAAAATTGCCCTGGTGCAGGCCACCGGTCTGGGCCTGGCTTTTGAAGAAAAACGCCGCGCCGTCAATGACCGCTTCATCAAAATTATTCAGGAAAATTTGGAGGAAGCCATCGCCGAAGGCAGCCTGCCCGCCCTGGATACCGAAATCATCGCCTGCGCCTGGGTCGGCGCGCTGAATGAAATCATCCTGCGCTGGATTTACACCGGCGAACCCGACCCCGCACGCGCCCTGCCCGCGTTGCAAAGCTTTTTCTTGCAAAGTGTCGGGAAACAAGAAAACAGCGCGGGGCTTTAACCCACGCCCTTCACGGAGACCGTTTGCCTCAGATTTTGAACTACACCCTGCCCTGTCCGCCGCTGGCGCTGACAGATTTTTTGCGCTTTGGCGCGGGCCTGCCGCGCTTTTATTTTGAAAGCCGCCAGTCGCCGGTCGCCATCGCCGGGCTGGAAGTTGCCGCGCAGCGTTTGGGCGCGGGCGAAAATCGCTTTGCGGCGCTCGGCGCCGAATTGGAAAATTTCTTCGCGCAGCTGGTGACGCTCAACCCGGCCCAGGCGCTGCCTCGCCCGATTCTGCTGGCGGGCGGCGCATTTTTTCCGCAATTGCGCCCCGGCAAATGGGATTCCTTCCCGGCGGCGGCGCTGATTTTGCCGCGCTACACGCTGACTCGCCTCGGCGGGGAAACTTTTTTTGCGGTGAACCAGCTTGCGGCAGGGGACGAATCGCTTTCAGACGCGGCGCGGCGCCTACGGCTTGAAGCGGAAAATTTCCTGGCCCGCCTCCAATCCACTTTTCTTGCCGCGCCCGCCTTGCCAGAAATTTTTTCACTGCGCGAAAGTGGACGCGCCGACTGGCAGGCCATGCTGGAACGGGCGATTGACCAGATTGACACGGGAAAAATGAAAAAGGTGGTTCTGGCGCGCGCCTCGCATTTGACTCTGCGCCCCGCGCCAGAGCCTGCCGCGCTGCTGGCGGCGCTGGGCGAAAGCTGCCCGGATTGTTTTCGCTTTTTGTTCGAGTTTTCTCCCGGCGCGGCGTTTGCCGGGGCAACGCCAGAACGCCTGGCGGCGCGGCGCGGCACACAATTTGTCACCGCCGCAGTCGCCGGATCCATCCGGCGCGGAAATTCTCCCGCAGAAGATGAAGCGCTGGCGGGCGAACTGCTCGGCTCGGCCAAAGACCAAAGCGAACACGCTTTTGTGCTGGAGGAAATTCGCGCCCGCATGGCGCCGCTGGCCGAAAGGCTGGATTTCGATGCCGCGCCGCAAATTTTGCGCCTGCCGAATATTCAACATTTGCGCACGCGCATTTCTGGTACATTGCGCGCCGGACGCAGCCTGTTGGAAATGGTAGCCGCCCTGCACCCCACGCCCGCTGTCGGCGGCGTCCCGGCCCGCCCGGCGCTGGAATTTTTGCGCGCGGCGGAGGGCTTTGAGCGCGGCTGGTACGCCGCCCCACTCGGCTGGGTAAACGCCGCGGGCGAGGGCGATTTTGCGGTCGCCATTCGCTCTGGCCTGTTTCGGGGTGAAACGGTGACGTTGTTTGGCGGCGCGGGCATTGTCGCGCATTCCGACCCGCAAAAAGAATGGGACGAAACCGGGCTGAAAATGCGCTTTTTGCTCGATGCGCTGCAAGGACAAATCGCATGAACAACGCCAATCGCAACACGCTCTGGGCTGGAATTTTCGTAAGCGAACTCAAAAAACTGGGGCTGGAAGCGGCCTGCATTGCGCCCGGCTCGCGTTCCACCCCGCTGGCGCTGGCCTTTGCCGAAAGCGGCCTGCGTCTGTACGTTCACAGCGACGAGCGTTCCGCCGCCTATTTTGCGTTGGGGCTGGCGCGCGCCAGTGGCAAACCTGTCGCGCTGCTCTGCACTTCGGGCACGGCGGCGGCTAATTTTTTTCCGGCGGTGGTGGAAGCCAACACCAGCGAAGTTCCGCTGCTGGTTCTCACCGCCGACCGTCCGGCGGAACTGCGCGAAAGCGGCGCCAATCAGACGATTGACCAGGTCAAATTGTATGGCAGCCATGTGCGCTGGTTTGTGGATGCGCCGCCGCCGGAGGCCAACTTTTCGCCTCACGCGCTGCGCGCCTGGCAAACTCTGGCGGCGCGCGCCTACGAAAGCAGTCTCTCGCCGCTGCCTGGCGCGGTGCAGATTAATTTTCAGTTCCGCAAACCGCTCGAAGCGCAGGAAGTGGCCGGAGATGCGCCCGCCTGGCTGGATGTCGCCGCGCTGGAGGCCGCTCCCGCGCGGGTGACTTTTTCCAACCCGCAGCTGGCGCCCTCCGCCGGGCAGCTGGATT
>JAVHNW010000120.1:0-4516 GCA_036169755.1 bacterium
GTCGAGGCCGGTCGTTTCAATATCGAGGGCAACAATAGAAGTCATGGGGTTAATTATAAAACATTTGTGCGAAAAACGCTCTGCCGCCCCAAAGGCGGCGGTTTACAAATCCAATTCGCGGCCATGCTCTTTCAGCCATTTCCGCCGCTGGGCATAATCGGGCAGCATGCTTTGGACTTTGGCCCAAAATTTGGCCGAGTGGTTTTTGATTTCGATGTGGGCCAGCTCGTGCAGGATGACATAATCCACCACGTCGGGCGGAGCCATCACCAGCCGCCAGGTGAAAGCCAGGCCGTTTTTTCCACTGCACGAGCCCCAGCGGCTGCGGGCCGAGGTGATGCGAATGGAGGCGGGCTTCAGCTGAAATTGTTTTGCCAGTTCGGTGACGCGGGCGTGAAAATGTTCACGGGCGCGAGCCTGGTACCAGCGGGTGAGCAGTTCGGTGGCGTACGGGCGGGCGGATTCGGCCAGGAGCAGGGTTTTTGTTTCATCCCAGGTGAGAGTCGCCTTGGGGCCGGGGATAATTTTCAGCGGGATGGGGTTTCCCAGCAGCGGCAGGCTGTCGCCATCCGAGAAAGTCTTTTCCGGCGGAGGCGGCGCGGCGCGCATTTTTTCCTGCGTTTTGCGAATCCAATTTTCTTTTTGGGCGATTATGTCACGGATGGCGTTTTCGCTGGCGCGCAGCGGGGCGCGGACGATTAAAAGGCCGTCCCGCTGAATGATGAGCGAGACGGTCTTGCGCTTGCTGCGGATGAGCTGGTCAATTTTGACGGGCATCAATTAATTTGCGCCGAAAATTTGATTGACGCGCTGGATGGTTTCGGCGGGCAGCGGGTTGTTTTTGGCGGCTTTGCGGATGATTTCCTTCAGCCCTTCGGGTTTGACGATTGGGTAGGGTGAGCCTTCCGCCTTGATTTCGGCGCGCGGGTCAAGAAAAATCAGGGCGGCGCTGAGCGGCGGCAGGTCTTCGCCAAATTCTTTTTTGAGCAGTTTTTTTAGCCCGGCAAAATCGCTTTCCACATCCAACTCTGGGCGGCCCAGGCCTTCCTGGGCGAAAATTTTCAGGTAGGCCAGCAGCAATCCGCCGCCTTTTTGCTGGTAGCGGTTTTTCTCGTAGACGATGGTGCCGCGCTGATGGTAGGTTTGCAGCGCCCAAATTCCTGCCGGGCCAACCAGCAGGTGCGAGGCCGGGCTGATGTAGTGATAGAGCGTGTAGTCTTTGGTCATTCCTTTCAGCGCGGCGCTGAGACGTTCATCCATGCGCGGCGAGCGCCCGAAGCGGTTGCCCATGCCGATGCCAATTTGTGAGCCGATGAAGCCGACAATCAGCGTGCCGTAGACAACCCAGATGTATTGGTTGATGACGGCGGGATCTTTGACGGCGGTGGTGAACCAGATGCCCGCGCCAAAGAGCAAAATTGAGCCGATGGTGGCGATGGAGCCGATGCGTTTGTTGCGCTGAATGGCTTTTTCATTGATGACGATATTCATTTTTCCTCGGTCAGGCGAATTTTTTGAGCACGATGCAGGCGTTTTGCCCGCCCAGCCCAAACGAGTTGGACATGGCTGCGCGCAGGTTGGCTTTTTGGGCGTGGTTGGGGGTGTAATCCAGGTCCAGTTCCGGGTCGGGCGTTTCGTAGTTGATGGTGGGCGGAATAATGCCCTCATACAAAGTCATGGCGCTGGCAATTGCTTCCATTGCGCCGGAGGCGCCCATGGCGTGGCCGAGCATGGATTTAATCGAGCTGATTTTCAGGCGGTAGGCGTCAGCGCCGAAGACGGCTTTGATGGCTTTGGTTTCGGTCAGGTCATTGAGCGGGGTGGACGTGCCGTGGGCGTTGATGTAGTCAATTTCGGCGGGAGTCAGCCCGGCATCGGCGATGGCCCAACGCATGGCGCGGGCCGGGCCGGCGGCTTCGGGATCGGGCTGGGCCATGTGAAATCCATCGGAGGAGGAGGCCTGCCCGGCCAGCTCGGCGTAGATGCGCGCGCCGCGCGCCTGGGCGTGTTCCAGCGATTCGAGAATCAGCGCCGCGGCGCCCTCGGAGAAAACGAATCCCTCGCGGTTTTTGTCGAAGGGGCGCGAGGCGCGCTGCGGGTCGTCATTGTAACTGACGGGCAGGGCGCGCATGGCGCAAAAGCCGCCAATGGCGTAATCTTGAATCAACCCCTCGGTTCCGCCGGCAATGACCACGTCTGCCGCGCCGCGCCGAATCATTTCCAGCCCCTCGCCAACGGCCTGGGTGCCGGTGGCGCAGGCCGTGCCAACGGTGATGGTTGGCCCCAGGCATTGAAAGGCCTGTGAAATCAGGTAGGCGGAGGTGTTGGGCAGGGATGTGGGTACCACGAAGGGGTTGAGCCGGTCGTAACTTTGTCCGCGAATAATTTTGATGCCTTCGTCCACGCGCTCCATGCCGCCGATGGCGGTGCCAAAGGCCACGCCGGAGCGTTCTGGCTGGGGCAGGGGCGTGGGCAGGCCGGAATCTTGGACGGCCAGGCTGGCTGCGGCGAAACCCATTTGCGCGGAACGGGGTACGCGGCGGGCTTCTTTGCGTTCCATGTAGTTTTCCACCGCAAAATCGGGTACTTCCCCGGCGATTTGGCAGGGAAAAGAACTGGCGTCAAATTGGGTAATGCGCCGAATGCCGCATTTTCCGGCTTTGAGCGCTTCCCAGTAGGCGGTTAATCCGGTGCCGATGATGCTGACCACGCCCATGCCGGTAATGACAACTCGTTTTCGGTTCATAGAAATCTCCAAATAAATTATTTCAATGTCTTTTCGGCGATGCCCTGACGCATGGCGGCCAGCACGCCGGATTCGGCGGCGGCTTTGGCAACGCGGATGGCGTTTTTGATGGCGAGCGCGTCTGAGCGGCCATGTCCGATGAAGACTAGGCCGTTGATTCCCAGGAGCGGGGCGGCGCCCTCTTCGGAGGGGTCGAGCAGTTTTTTGATTTTTGCCAGCGCCGGTTTGACCAAAATTCCACCCAACAGGGCCAGCGGGCCGCCAGTTTTGATGGCTTCCTTGATTTTGTCGGTCATCATTTTGGCAACCGCCTCAGACGATTTGAGCATGACGTTGCCGGTGAAACCATCGGTGACGGCTACGTCCACTTTGCCGCCGATGACTTCCTTGCCTTCCACATTGCCAAAATAATTCAGCCCGGCGGCTTTTAGCAGTGGGGTGGCGGCGCGCACCAATTCATTGCCTTTGCCTTCTTCCTCGCCGTTGGAAAGCAGGCCGATTTTTGGGTTTTTGACGCCGCGCACTTTTTCGGCGTAGATGCTGCCCAAAATGGCGAATTGATGCAAATTTTCGGGTTTGACATCCGGGTTGGCGCCGATGTCCAGTACGACACAGGTTCCGTTGGTGGTGGGAAAGACCGGCGCCAGGGCGGGTTTATCCACGCCTGGCAGCATTCCCAGGCGGAAGTAGGCGCTGGTCATGGCGGCGCCGGTGTTTACGGCGGTGACAAAGGCTTCGGCCAGGCCGGGTTTTACCAGGTCGAGACCAATCGCCATCGAGTTTTGGGCGTTGGGGCGGCGGGCTTTCAGCACCAGCGCCATGCCCTTGTCTTCCATCGTCAGCATTTCTGGGGCGTGGACGATGCGGATGGGTAGGCTGCCGGGGGCTTGGGCGGCCAGAATTGGTCGAATTTTGGTTTCGTCACCCACCAGAATAATTTCCACGCCGTATTCGCGCGCGGCCAGCACGGCGCCAACGACGTCGGGTGTGGGATATTCATCACTGCCCATTGCGTCCAGTACAATTCGAGTCATGATGGCTCCTTTTTAACGGTGGAGCAAGTCTTCAGACTTGCTCCACAAAAAATGTTGCTTGACACTTAAGAGAAGGCGATTATAATACGACCTTGCTTTGCGCTGGTGCTGGAATTGGCAGACAGGTACGTTTGAGGGGCGTATGCCGCAAGGCGTGAGGGTTCAAGTCCCTCCCAGCGCACAAAAACCCCCGACCAAAAGGTCGGGGGTTTTGATTTTCAGTCGCCCAGGTAGTCGCGCAGTTTACGTCGGATGGAGGGGTGCCGCAGGCGGCTGAGCGCCTGGGCTTCAATTTGGCGCACGCGCTCGCGGGTGACGCCCATTTTGCGGCCAACTTCTTCCAGGGTGTAGGCCTGGCCGTCGAGCAGGCCGTAGCGCAGTTGCAAAATGCGTACTTCGCGCGGGGGCAGGCTGTTGAGTACTTCGCCCAGATGTTCACGCAGCAGATTGTAGGTGGCGCTTTCATCGGGCGGGGTGGCTTCATCGTCTTCGATGAAATCTCCCAGTACGGAATCTTCTTCGTCGTCGGTGGGTGTTTCCAGCGAGAGCGGGCGGCGCGCCACTTGAATCATGTTTTCCACTTTTTTGGGTGGAACTTCCAGGGCGTTGGCGATTTCTTCCACGGAGGGTTCGCGCCCCAGCCGTTGGGTGAGTTGGTGCTGTACGCGCAGCAGTTTGTTAATCTGGTCGCCCATGTGGACGGGCACGCGGATGGTGCGTCCCTGGTCGGCGATGG
>JAVHNW010000121.1:0-4512 GCA_036169755.1 bacterium
GCGCAAATTTTTCAAAATTTGGTCTCGCCCGGGCAGCGCGTGCTGGAAATCGGCTGCGGCAGCGGTGATTTACTGGCCGCCCTGCAGCCTGCTCACGGCGTGGGGGTGGATTTTTCGCCCGCCGCGCTGGAAAGCGCCCGCGCCCGTCACCCCGGCCTGAACTTTCTCCAGGCCGAGGCGCAAGCTCTGCCGCTGAAGGAAAACTTCGACATTATCCTGCTTTCCGACCTGGTCAACGACCTGTGGGATGTTCAAACAACGCTGGAACGGCTGCATCCGCTCTGCCAGCCGCACACCCGGCTGATTCTCAACCTGCACAGCCGCCTGCACCAGCCGCTGTTGACTTTGGCCGGGGCGCTCGGCCTGGCGCAAAACGTCTTGCCGCAAAACTGGCTGACGCCGGAAGATGTGGAAAACCTGCTGATGCTGGCCGGGTTTGAAGTCATCCGCCGTCAGCGCGAAATTTTATGGCCGCTTCGGCTGTTCAGCGCCTTCTTTAATAAATTTCTAGTCAAACTGCCGCCTTTCGACAGCCTGGCCTGGAGCAATATTCTGGTCGCGCGCAGCCAGCCTCAAGCGGCTGCCACCCCGCGGGTTTCCGTCATCATCCCGGCGCGCAACGAAGCGGGAAACATCGAAGCCGTCTTCCGCCGTCTGCCGCGCATGGGCACAGAAACAGAAATCGTTTTTGTCGAGGGCCATTCCAACGACAATAGCTACGCCGTCATCCAGGCCGCCATTGCCGCCCACCCAGAATGGAAATGCCAGCTGCATAAACAAAGCGGCAAAGGCAAAGCCGACGCCGTGCGGCTGGGATTCGCGCAGGCCAGCGGTGAGGTGCTGATGATTCTCGACGCCGATTTGACAGTTCGCCCCGAAGACCTGCCGCGCTTTTACGAAGCCCTGGTCAGCGGCAAAGGCGAATTCATCAACGGCGTGCGGCTCGTCTACCCCATGCAGGGACAGGCCATGCGCTTTCTCAACCTGCTGGGCAACAAATTTTTCAGCCTGGCGTTTTCGTGGCTGCTCGGACAATCGCTCAAAGACACACTGTGCGGCACCAAAGTTCTCTGGCGGCGCGACTACGAGCGCATTGCCGCCAACCGCGCCTTTTTTGGCGAGTTCGACCCCTTCGGCGACTACGACCTGATTTTTGGCGCGGCCAAACAAAACCTGAAAATTGTAGACCTGCCCATCCGCTACCAGGAACGCCGCTACGGCGCCACCAACATTGACCGCTGGCGGCACGGTCTCTTGCTGATTCGCATGGTGTTGTTCGCCGCCTTCCGCCTCAAATTTATTTAGGAGTACTATGCGCCCGCTCGAAATTCTATTGCCCCTTGTCCTCGCTGTCATTTTACTTTGGCCCTACACCCGCCTGGGGCGGCCCGAACTTAACGGCCTGCTGCCCACCTTCGCCCTGCTGGTCGTCATCACCCACGCCCGTGTCGAGGGAACCCGCTGGCAGATGATTCCGCTCTACGCCATCACCGGCCTGCTTTTTTTGATCAGTCTCCCCGCCTACTTGCGCGCCGTCAAAGCGGGAGAATCTGCCCCCGCAGCGAGCAGGCCGCCCATCGGCGTGACCCTCGCCAGCCTGGGCCTGCTCGCCGTTTCGACAGCGTTACCCATCCTGCTGCCAGTTCCCAGCCTGCCAACGCCGGGCGGCCCCTACGCCATCGGCACACGCGCCTACGAGCTGACCGACCCCTCGCGCGAAGAAATTTACGCCAGCATTCCCGGCCAGGCACGCCGCATCATGGTACAAGCCTGGTATCCGGCAGTTCCGCCACCGCTGGAAACCGCGCCCGCGCCCTGGCTGCCCGAAGCAACAGAAAACGCCAGTCTGCTCTCCGGCTTTTTTAACCTGCCAGGGTTTTTCTTCAGCCACATTCCACTGGCAAAAACCCACAGTTACAACGACCTGCCCGTTTTACCCGGCGGCCCCTACCCGGTGCTGATTTTCTCACACGGCTGGGACGGCTTCCGCCAGCAGTCCACCTATCAGATGGAAGAACTCGCCTCGCGCGGCTACATCGTGCTCGCCCCCGATTATGCCTACGGCGCGCTGGTGACCCGCTACTCCAACGGCGACGTGGCCTACAACAACCCCGCCGCCCTGCCCAAAAACGTCCCCTCCGACCAGTACGAAATCGCCGCCCGCAAACTGGTGGCCCAGTGGTCAGAAGATATTGGCTACACGCTGGACTACTTCGCCGCGCAAAACGCCGAGGCAAACAGCCCGTTTTATCAGCGGCTGGACATGGAAAAAGTCGGCGCCTTCGGCCATTCCACCGGCGGCGGCGCGACCATTCAATTTTGCGCCAGCGACCCGCGCTGCAAGGCGGGCTTCACTGAAGACGCTTTCGTGCGCCCATTGGCAATTTCCACGCTGGAAAATGGGACCCGCCAGCCTTTTTTTTACATGTTCAGCGAGGCCTGGCCGTTTCCGCGCAATATCGAACTTTTTGACCAGTATTACAATCACGTCTCGCCGGAAAACCGGGTGGCAATTTTACAGGGAACGGCCCACTATGATTTCAGCGACCTGCCCGCCTTCAGCCCGTTGGCCGCGGCGATGGGATTGAAAGGCCCGCTCAACGGCGCGCGCGTACAAGAAATCATCAAAACGTACCTGGTGGCCTTTTTTGACCAAACGCTGAAAGGCGTCCGCTCACCCCTGCTCAACGGCCCCAGCGAACAATTTCCCGAACTGCGCTGGGAACTGCCAAAATAATTGACTTTTGGATGGCTAGTTCCTATACTAGAAGCAGCCCAAAAATATTCAAGCAAACTTGGAGGAGGAGACCGCATGACAGCACAACCATGGTTAGCGCGTTACGACAAAGGGGTTCCACAACATATTGACTACCCGCAAGAGCCGCTGTTCTACTTATTGGAGGAAGCGGCGCGCAAGTACCCGGAACGCCCCTGCACCATTTTCAAGGGCGCGGTCATCAGTTACCGGGAAATGAACGCTCTGACCGACCAGATTGCGGGGGCGCTGGCAGCGATGGGCGTCAAAAAAGGCGACCGGGTGGGCGTCTTCATGCCCAATACGCCGCAATTTGTGATGGCTTATTATGGCATTCTCAAAGCCGGGGGGGTGGTTGTCGCCACCAACCCGCTCTACACCCCCTCAGAAATTGAGCATCAGGTCAATGACGCGGGCATCGAAATCATGTTCGTTATGTCAAATTACTACAAGACGATGAAGACCGCCCAGCCCAAGACCAAACTCAAAACGCTGATTGTCACCAACCTGAAAGAAACCCTGCCGCCCGTTCTGCGCCTGCTGTTTACCCTGGCCAAAGAGAAAAAGGGCGGTTTTCGCATCGAGGGCGGGCTGCAAAGCGGCGATGTCTGGTTCCAGGATTTGCTCAAAAAATATACTTCCGCCGACCGCCCCAAACTCGACATTGGCCCGGACGACACCTGCCTGTTTCAATATTCCGGCGGCACAACCGGCGTATCCAAAGCGGCGGTGGCCCTGCACCGCAACATCATTGCCAATGCGCTGCAAATTCGGCGCTGGTTTGTCTCGGCCAACGATGGGCAGGAAACCGTGCTGATGGCAATTCCGCTCTTCCACGTCTACGGCATGGTGGCGGGGATGAACTTCGGCTTTGCCTGCGGCGCCAGCCTGGTGATGGTTCCCAACCCGCGCGACTTGAAGGATGTGCTGGAAACCATTGATAAATTCAAGCCGACCGTTTTCCCCGGTGTGCCAACGCTGTACAACGCCATCAACAATCACCCCGATGTGACGGCGGGCAAATACAACCTAAAATCCATCAAGGCCTGCATCTCTGGCTCGGCGCCGCTCTTGCGCGAAACCAAAGAGAAATTTGAAGCCCTGACCGGCGGCGTGGTTTTTGAAGGTTTCGGCCTGTCGGAAGCGCCTACCGCCACCCACTGCAATCCGCTGCTGGGAGTCAATAAAACCGGTTCAGTGGGCATGCCTCTGCCAGATGTTGAGTGCAAAATCATCAGCCTGGATGATGGCGTGACCGAAATGTCACCGGGCGAGGTGGGCGAAATCGTCATTCGCGGGCCGCAGGTGATGAAGGGCTATCACAACATGCCCACCGAAACTGCCAATACCTTGCGCGATTTGGGCGATGGCGGCAAACCCTGGCTGTTCACCGGCGACATTGCCCGCATGGACGAGGATGGCTATTTTTACATCGTTGACCGCAAAAAAGAACTGATCAAACCGGGCGGGTATCAAGTCTGGCCGCGTGAGGTGGAGGAAGTGCTGATTACCCACCCGAAGGTGATGGAAGTCGGCGTGGCAGGCATTCCCGACCCGTATCGCGGTGAAACCGTCAAGGCGTGGATTGTGCTCAAGCCAGGCGAAACCGCCAGCGAGGAGGAGATTCGCGCCTTCGCCAAAGAAAAACTGGCGCCCTTCAAAGTTCCAACTCATGTTGAATTCCGCACTGAACTGCCCAAAACCACGGTCGGCAAAATTCTGCGCCGCGAGCTGGTGCGCCAGCATAAGGAAGCCAG
>JAVHNW010000122.1:0-4494 GCA_036169755.1 bacterium
CGCGGTGACAGCGCCAGGTTGGTCAAGGCGCGAGGCAAAGTTGTCACGCAGGATGAAAATGAGTTGAATGCCGCCCATCGTCAGCAGGCGCGGCCAGAGCAGGCGCAGGGCTTCGAGCAGGCCGCTGTTGCGCAGGTTGAGCGAGGGCGTCCAGCGGAAGCCAAATTTCATCAGGCCGGGGATTTGAATCAACAGGTGCAGGGCGGCGCCCAAAATGACGCCGTAGACCAGGCCGCGAATTCCAAAGCGGGGGACGAAATAAATCGCGCCGAAAATTTGCCCGGCGTTGTAGGCGATGGGCGCCAGCGCGGGTAAAAGAAAATGTTGATTGGCCTGCAGGCTGGCCATCACCAGCCCGCTGATGGAAAAAATGAGCGTGCCAATCAGGTTCAAGCGCATCAGGTCGGCCAGCAGGGCGCGTTGGTCGGCGGAAAAACCGGGAGCGACCACGCGCGAGGCGATGGGGGCGGCGAAAAGGGCAATCAGCAGGGCCGCCGCGCCGGTGACGACAAAGGCCAGGTTGGCCACGCGCGAGAACAAATCCCAGGCGGCGGCCCGGTCTTTTTGATTGAGATATTCCGTCAGCAGGGGAATGAAGGCCATCGCCAGCGCCCCGCCCGAAATCAACGCGAAGAGCATATCCGGCAGGTTGTTGGCGGCGTTGAAGGTATCCAACAGCGCCACGTTATCACGGTATTGACTCGAGATAATTCCAGCGCGATCAAAGGCCAGGGCTTTATCCAACAAAAAGAAAACGGCCACCAGCAGGGAGTTGCGCGAGAGTCGGGTCAATTTGTTCATGGGGGGGCATTATAGCGTACAATTATTGCAACCCCCAGAGGAGCGTCCATGTCCAACGCCAACATTCCCTACCTGAAAGACCCACTCGGAAATGAACATTTGTTGGAAACAGCCGTCACCCGTTTGGGACGCGCCGCAGAAAACGAAATCGTCATTCTCAGCAATCGCGCCTCGCGCGAACACGCCCATATTGTGCGCGAGGCGCGCAAGGTTTTTTTGGAAGACCAGCAAAGCACCAATGGAACCTTTCTCAACACCGAGCGAGTGCTGGAAAAAACCCAACTGCGAGACGGCGATGAAATCGCCATCGGCGAAGTGAGTTTCATTTTTCATGACCCGGATACCACCACCCGCGAAACCCCCTTCCCCGAATTGGAAGTCAGCCTGGAAACCGGCGAAGCGCGTCTCAACCGCCGCTTACTGGCGCTTTCACCCAAAGAATTCGCCCTGCTGTTTTACCTGTATGAAAATCGTGGCAAAGTCTGCTCGAAGGATGAAATCGGACGCGCCGTCTGGTCAGAATATCAATCCGGCATTTTTGATTATCAAATTGAAAACCTGGTGCGCCGCCTGCGCACAAAAATTGAAATTGACCCGAACTCTCCCGCGCTGTTATTGACCATGCGCGGCATGGGCTACAAACTGCTGGGATAACTGCGAATGTCGCCCAAAAGTCTGATTGGTCAAACCCTCGGCAACTACCAACTCGTGGAAGCGCTGGGACGCGGCGGAATGGCGCAAGTCTACAAAGCCTACCACGCCAAACTGGACCGCTACGTCGCCATCAAAATCCTGCGTTCCGACCTGGTGGAACAGGACGAATTTCTAGCGCGCTTCAAACGGGAAGCGCGCGCTGTTTCCAGCCTGCGTCACCCCGCCATCGTTCAGGTATTTGATTTCGACACCCAGGATGACCTGCACTACATGGTCATGGAATTGCTCGAAGGCGACACGCTGCGCGCCAGGCTGAATGCCTACCGCCTCAAAAACCAGCGCATGCCCCTGCCCGAAACCCTGCGCATCATCACCGACATTTTACGCGGCCTGGCCTACGCCCATCACGAAGGCATCATTCACCGCGATCTCAAACCCGCCAACATCATGCTCACCCGGCGCGGCCAGGCCGTGCTGACCGATTTCGGCATTGCCCAAATTATCGGCAGCACCCAGTACACCGTCACCGGCGCGCTGATGGGCACGCTCAACTACATGGCCCCCGAACAGGGCCTAAAAAATGACTGCGACCAGCGCAGCGACCTGTATTCTCTTGGAATTGTGCTATACGAAATGCTGACCGGCTTTCCGCCCTTTGACGGCGAGACCCCGCTGGCAATTTTGCTCAAACATCTCAACCAACCCCTGCCCCCACCCAGCCAGGCCGACCCATCCCTGCCGCGCGAGTTGGAGGAAATCGTCATCAAGGCCCTGCAAAAAGAACCGGAAAAACGCTACCAAAGCGCAGATGAAATGCTGGCAGCGCTTACCCCGCTGATGGAAGCCGCCGCCCCCGCCAGCGAATTCGCCGCCGGAACAGTGCTCTCCGGCGCGGCGCGGCAGCAAATTCTCAGCCGCGAACTGGTCGAGGCAGACACCGCCTCCGATGGCCTGCGCCCGTCCAGGCGGCCTCCCCTGACCGGCGTCTACCAGACGATTCGGCGCATGACTCCCCGCCCCATCAACCCTGTTTCAGCCGTGTTCATCAACTTGCTGCTGCTGACAGGCGTCAACCTGATTGCCGCGCTGATGAATGCCTCGCTAAAAATCAACGTCTTTGATTATGGCTGGGCGTTTGAAATTTTCTTGGTTGCCAGCCTGCTGGCCTTCATCGGCTGGGGAACGCAAACACCGTGGATGTTGGTCCCGGCCATCATCGTTTTCAACAACGCTATTTTATTGGCCTACACCACGCTCAGTGGGCGCTGGACGCTGTGGCTGGATGTTTTGTGGATGCTGGAGCCGCTGATTATTGGCCTGGCAATTTACCTGCCCACCAAACTCAACGAACGCCCCGGTGATGAAATTCCCATTTGGGGGCGATTTAGCGGTTTTACCCTGGGCGTTCTCTCGCTGGCGCTGGCCTGTCTGATTTGCGGGCTGTCGGTTGTGGTGTCATTAAATCAGTAGGCCGCGTTTTTGCGCGGCCTGCTGATTTTTACATTTCCTGACGCCCCGAAAGCGCCCTCGACAAGGTATTTTGGTCGGCGTATTCCAGGTCGCCGCCGACCGGCAGGCCGCGCGCCAGGCGGGTGACGTGTACCCCAAACGGCAGCAACTGCTGATGCAGATAAAGCGCGGTGGCGTCCCCTTCCATGCTGGGGTTGGTCGCCAAAATGATTTCCTGGGCCGCGCCCTGCGCCACGCGCGCCAGCAGCGCTTTGATTTTTAAATCATCGGGGCCGATGCCTTCAATCGGCGAAAGCACGCCGTGCAAAACGTGATATTTTCCCTTATAACTGCCAACCCGCTCCAGCGCAATCACGTCCAACGGCTCTTCCACCACGCAAATCATGGTTTCATCGCGGGCGGCGCTTTCACAAATTTCACAGCGCTCACGCCCTGCCAGCATAATATTGAAGCATTCCTGGCAAAAAGCGGTTTGTGATTTGAGCGCGTTGAGCGCCTCGGCCAGTTGGGTGGACATTTCTTCCGGCGCGCGCAGCAGGTGAAAGGCCAGACGCGAGGCGCTTTTTGGCCCAATGCCCGGCAAACGCTCCAGGGCGTTAATCAGATTTTGGATGGGTTCGGGGAGCAGCATATTAAAACGGCAGGCCGCCCGCCAATGGGCCCATGCGCTGCTGCTGCAGTTCGCGCGATTTTTCAAGCGCCATGTTGACGGCAGTCAGCAGCATGTCTTGCAGCATTTCGGCATCGGCGTCCTTTAAAAATGCAGGGTCAATTTCGACAGCGGTGCATTTCTGGTCGCCGCTCATGCTGATTTTGATGGCGCCGCCGCCAGAAGTGACGCTGACGCTTTCGAGCGCCAACTGCGCCTGAGTTTCTTCCATTTGGCGCTGAAGTTTCTGCAACTGCGCCATCATGGGGTTGGCGCCGCCCATCGCAGGCGCACGATTAAATCCTTTTGCCATAAAAAATCTCCTTTTTTACTGAATATCCACAATTTCCCCGCCCAACTGATTGGCGGCGGCAACCATGCCATCGGGTTTGACGTGCGCGGGCAGGGCGTTTTTTCCAGCAACAACCGCCTGCAAGGGCAAATCGGCGCCGAGTAGTTGATGCATCGCGCCGCGAATCAGATCAATTGCTTCGGGGCGGTTGAATTTTTCCTGCAAAATATCGCTAGCGAAGGCCACCAGCAAAATTCCCTCGCGGATTTCGGTCGGCCTGCCCGAATTGAGCAGGGCGGCCACGCCGGTATCTTTGGCTTTCACCTGGGAGGCGATTTGTTTCCAGGCTTTGGTAATGGCTTCAAAGGCGGGCGCACCGGCTGTCGGGCCGGATTCTGCCGCCGCAGCCGCTTTCCCGCTGTCAGCGGGGGCCGCCTGGGGCGAGTCTCCCGCCGCCGGTTGGGCGACCGCTTTCGGCGCCGAATCGGCCTCCATCTTCGGAAGTTGCGGCGCTGCGAGCATTTCGGCGAAGGCCAGCTCGAGGCCGAGCGAGGGCGCCCAGCCGCCGCGTGGGTCGGTGGCGGCGGCGTTGAAGGCGCGCATCATGCGCAAAATTTCGGCGGTGGGC
>JAVHNW010000123.1:0-4487 GCA_036169755.1 bacterium
ATTGAAATCAGCAGTGGCCAGGATGCCCCCCTCATCCTGGCCACTGCTATTTTTGTGCGATTGGCTCACCCGCGCAGGAAAACTTCCACCATTGCCTGCGCCAACAGAATTTTAAAAATCAGCGCCACGGGGTAGGCGCTGGCATAGGCGAGGGCGGGCAGGTCGGTTTCGGTCTGGCTGCTGGCGGCGGCCAACGCGGGCGGATTGGTCATCGAGGCGGTCAGCGCGCCCATGGCCGAGAGCAGATTCATTCGATAAAAACGCAGCATTGTCCATAGCCCGGCCAGCGCCGACAGGCTGGTGATGAGGACGCCCGCCAGCAGGAGCATCCAGCCCTGATTTTGCAGCACATCCAGCAGATGCGCTCCGGCGTTGGCGCCCGCGCCCGCCAGAAAAAGCATCAGCCCCAACTCGCGGGAGAGATTTTTGGCGCCAAGCGGCACGTAGAGGCGGAAGGGGCCAATTTTGCCGAAGTGCCCCACCAGCAGGCTGGTTAAAAAGGCGCCGCCCGCCATCCCCAGTTTCACGCTGACGCCATTTCCCAGCGGAATCGGAATCAGCCCCAGGCCGATTCCAGCCAGCAGCCCGGCCAGGTAGGGCAACATGCTGGTTTCGCTGGCTTTGCGTGCTGAGCCTTGCGCGCGCCGCGCAAAAGCCTGAACGGCGTTTTTCTCGCCCACCACGCGGATGTTATCGCCCATTTCCAGGGTGACGCTGCCGTTGGGCGTAATTTCCAGCCCCTGGCGGCGAATGCGGGTGATGACCAGCGTAAATTGCTCCCAAACGCGCATCTGCGCCAGGGTTTTGCCGGTCAGTGAGTTGTCCAACACGTCCACATCGGCGTTCATAATTTCGGCGTTGACGTCCATGCGGGTGGTGGTTTCCTCGCCCAGCACCAGACGCAATTTGTCCAATTCTTCCGGCGCGCCGACCGCCATGACCACGTCGCCCAGGCGCAGAATGGTTTCGGGCAAAACGGCAGTGACCTGTTCCCCGTGTTTGATGCGCGAGAGATTGACCTGCGCCAGCCGCCTCGGATGAATTTCGGCCACGCTGCGCCCCTCGCAGTTCGGGTTGCTGATGATAAATTGGCGCGCGGCCAGGCCGGGGTCCTCGCGCGATTTTTCTTCCAGCCACTTTTGCTCTTCCGCTTTGAGCGGGCGGCGCAGCAGACGCGGCAAAAATTGCACCAGCAAGACCATGCCAATCATGCTGAAGGGGTAGGCGATGCCATAGCCGACCGAGGCCAGCGCGGCGCTTTCGGGCAGGGTGCGCTGCAAAACATCCAGCGCGGCGGCCAGCGCGGGCGTGCAGGTCAGCGCCCCGGCGTAGAGTCCGGCAATCAGCGCGGCGGGCAGATGAAGAGCCAGCCCGGCCAGCCCGGCGAGAATCGCCCCGCTGAAGACAATCACCGCGGCGATGATGACGTACTGCATCCCTCGCCGCCGAAAGGTGCGAAAAAAACTGGGGCCAGCCGTCAACCCGACCGCGTACACAAACAGCAGCAGGCCTAAATCCATCACTTCTTTGGGAACGCTGCCGCCCAAGTGACCGACAATCAGCGCCACGAACAAAACCCCGGCGCTGCCGAGCGAAATTCCGCGCCAGGAAATTTGCCCCAGCCCGGCGCCGAGCGTCAGGATGGCGAACAGGGTAAACATTTCCTCGGTAAAAATTGGCATTTCTGGGAATCCTTTTCCGCCGCCCATCTTACCCCAGAACAGCACGGATTACTTGTGATTATTATCACAAGTAATCCGTGATTGTGAACCATTTTTGCGCCCAGGCGCTAGGCGATGTCGCTCAGCGCGCTGAGGACACTCATCAGGCTGGGATAGTCATCGCGCAGCAGGGTGATAATTTCGCGGGTGGCCGCCTCGCGCCAGGTGGGATTGTTTTGCCCGGCTTGCTGTAGATGCGCGGCGAGCAGCTCGCCCATTGGCGCGTCTTGTGCGCGCAAAATGTGGCGAAAGTAGCCAAAATGCCCGGCGGAGGTGAAGCGGGCCAGTTCGAGCGGGTCGCAGCCATAAATCACATCCAGGCTGAGCGGCGGGCGAGGCGGCAGCAGGTGAAAAATTTTGCCGCCCTGTTCGTAGCCAACCGTCAGCACCGACATTTCCACTGGCACAATGCGCCGCTCGCGGTTGTCGCGCATGACTTCGGCGCTGATGTTTCCGGCGGTGACGAGTTGGCGCACCAGCCCGTCATCTTCAATGTGAATGTCATAAATCAGGCCGTAAACCTGGTAATCGGCGCCCAGCGGCGCGCGCACCAGCGCGCCAAAGCTGGGCGCGTCAAATTGCGAGACGGCGCATCCGGCGACAAATCCGCTGGTTCCCGCGCGCAGCAAACGTCCGATTTCGTAACTTGGCATGGTTTTATTTCCTCTTTGGTAAATCTTTGGCCGACTGCTTGCCCGAAACTTCGCTCAGCTCGCCGCTGTTTTGGCGCAGGGTCAGTTCCAGCAGTTGGTCCACCTGCGCGGTTTCCTGCTGGCTGACCACGGCGATTTCGTGAGCGCGGTGCAGCAGGTAGGGAAAGGGGCGCGCGCCCATCAGTCGGCTTTGTGTCACCAGCGTCTGATGCAGTTGATGGAGCCGCGCCTGGTCTTGCGCCACCCAACGGGGAATATCCACGCGGGCGATGGCCGGGTGACGCGCCTCGCCGACATTGAGATAAAAAAAATGCAAGGCAATTTCACCACTGTATTTTTCGGCGGAACGCGCCTGAAAGGCGAAAACGGCGGAGCGTTCTCCCGCGCCGAGCAGGCGACTCATCAGCCAGACATCGCTGACGCCGCGCAGCGGGTGGTGCTCGCGCAGGCCGGGAAGTTCGTCTGGGCTGAGGGTTGTCACTTCCAGCAGGCGCATCAGCCAACTGGCGGCGGGTTTGTCAATGTACCCGGCGGAGATGATTTCCTCTTGCCGAAAAGTTCGCAGGGCGCGCAGATAATCCTGCAGGCTTTTTTCAAACTCGCGCCGTGTTTCGTTGTCATCGCCCGCGCCCCACAGTTCGAGCTGGCCGTCTGTCAGCGAGATTTTTTGGCCGGGGTAGCGCCCGGCTACTTCGAGCAGTTTGCGGCGCTCAGCCAGGTCGCGCCGCAGGGCAATCTGGCTTTCGGTGGGCAGTTCGTTTTCGTCATCGTAGCGCAGCTCGCTTTCGATGAAAATTTCGGGGGCCTGGTCGCTGCCCGGCTGCAGGGCGATGACGCCGACATTAATCAGCGAGTATTGGGCGGCTTTGTGGCGGCTGGGAACGATTTGTGAGCCATCGGCGGCCAGAATGATGCTGGCTGGCAGAACTTCGGGCGGCGGGGTATGGAAGTCGAGCGGCTCGTCCTGCGGCAGGGCGCAGCGCAGGCTGGGGTCTGCCGCGCGGGCAGTTTCCACTTTCCAGCGCAGGGCCTCCAGTTCGGCGGCTTGCGTCTCCAGCAGGCGCAGCGCCAGGGCGCGGCGCTCCTCCAGTGTTTTTTTATGGGCGGAGGCGTTTTCGCCAATTTGGCGCAGTTGGGCGTAAATTTGTTGAAAATCGAGGGTCATGGGCGGCCTGGTTAGAACATTTGTTAGATTTTACCCCACTTGGGAACTTTTTGGCGGGAGCGGCGTCTTGGAAGCATTCAAACGAAGGAGAGAAAAATGAAAAACAAAACGATTTTGATTGTGCTGGCGCTGGCTGCGCTGCTGTTGAGCGCCTGCGCGCCGACTGTTGTTTCGGGCGCGGCGCTGCCCGCTCCCCGTGTGGTGACGGTGACGGGCGCCGGGCTGGCGACTCTGACGCCGGATATTGCCTACATTTACATTGGCGTTCACACTGATGCGAATGCGGCGGCGGAGGCGGTTTCACAAAACAGCGCCAAAACCGAAACGTTGATTGCGGCCATTCAGCAGGCTGGCGTGGCGGCGGAAGATATTCGCACCACCAATTTCTCCATTTATTCCTCGCCGCAATATGGGCCGGACGGTCAGCCGACCGGGCAGACGACCTACGCGGTGGATAATACCGTCTATGTGACGGTGCGCGACCTGGCCGGGTTGGGAAAACTGCTCGACCAGGCGGTGCAGGCGGGCGCGAATACGGTCAACAACATTCAGTTTGATGTGGCCGATAAAACTCAGGCCATGTCTGACGCGCGCCAGGCGGCGGTGAAGGCTGCCAAAACGCAGGCCGAGGAATTGGCCGCGGCGGCGGGGGTGACGCTCGGCAGCCTGCAGACGATTTCGTCCTATGACAGTGTTCCCGCGCCGGTCTTTGACGCGCGCGGCATGGGCGGCGGGGTGGCGGCGGCTTCGGCTGTGCCGATTAATCCCGGCACGATGCAGCTGACGGTGACGGTGACGCTGACGTATGAAATAAAATAAAGCAAGAAACAAAAAAGAGGAAAGGTGGCAAGCGCCACCTTTCCTCTTTTTTTACATGGGCGCTTACTGCAGGACACCCAGTTTTTTGCCAACTTTTTCAAAAGCCGCCAGCCCCTGGTCGAGGTCGGC
>JAVHNW010000124.1:0-4484 GCA_036169755.1 bacterium
CCCGGCGGGCGAAATCAGCAAACAGCACGAACTAAAAGACCTCAACTGGCGTGAAATTGCCACCATCGTTCCCCTGCTGGTCTTCATCTTCTGGATTGGTCTTTACCCCAAACCTTTCTTTGATTTGATGGCCCCGGCGGTGGACAAACTGCTCATCCCCTTCCTGACGGCGGTCAAGTAACCCCGACGACCCCCGTGGAGAGATTATGACTCAAACCGATTTCTTTACCCTGCTCCCGGCCATCCTGTTGACTTTGTGGGCCTGCGCCCTGCTTTTGGTGGATGTCTTCACCCCTGGCGAAAAAAAAGGGCGCACGGCTTTCCTTGCGGCCTTGGGTTTGGTGGCCGCCTTTGGCGTGACCGTGACCCAGCCTGGCAGTGAATATGCCGGATTTAATGGGATGGTGGTGCGTGATGGCTTCGCCAATTTTCTCATTTCCCTCTTCCTGCTGACCGGCCTGCTTGGAATTGCCGTGGCCTACGGCTACCTCCGCCGCATGGGCATTGAGCGCGGCGAATACTACAGCCTGATTCTCTTCAGCATCGTTGGCATGATGCTCATGGCGCAGGCCACCGATTTGTTGATTATCTTCATCGCGCTGGAACTGCTCTCCATTCCGCTCTACGTGCTGGCCGCTTTTGCCTACCCCCGGCCCGAATCAGAAGAAGCCGGGCTGAAATATTTTCTACTGGGCGCATTTTCCACCGGCTTTGTCGTCTACGGCATTGCCCTGACCTTCGGCGCCACCGGCGCCACCTCCATCGCGGCGATTGTCGCCGCCGTGACGGCGGGAATCGCCAACAAAGCCCTGCTGCTCTCTGGCGCGGCGCTGATTTTGGTGGGGCTGGGTTTCAAGACCGCGCTGGTTCCCTTCCACATGTGGACGCCGGACGTTTATCAGGGCGCGCCCACCTCGGTCACGGCCTTCATGGCCGCGGGCGCCAAAGCCGCCGGTTTCGCCGCCCTCATCCGCGTTTTTACCAGCGCCTTTCCCACGCTCGCCGGTGATGTGACGCCAATTCTGTGGGCGCTCGCCGCGCTGACCATGATTCTCGGCAACCTGGTCGCCATCGCCCAAACTGACATCAAACGCATGTTGGCCTACTCCAGCATTGCCCAGGCCGGTTACATTGCCATGGCCTTTGTCGCTTTTGGCAATGACCTGGCCCGCCCGGTGGCGATTTCTGCCGCACTCTTTTACCTGGTTGCCTACACCGTCAGCTCTTTCGGCGCCTGGGGCGTGGTGATTTCCCTCGAAAAAGAACAAGGCCAAAGCCTGCAAATTGCCGATTATGCCGGGCTTGGCAAAAAATCCCCCTGGCTGGCCGCCGCCATGACGATTTTCATGCTCTCCTTCACCGGCCTGCCGCCAACAATTGGCCTGATTGGCAAACTTTACCTCTTCCGCGCCGCGCTGCAAGGCGGCCTCTACTGGCTGGCAATCATTGGCGTGGTCACCTCGCTCATCTCCGCCTTCTATTATTTGCGTGTTGTGTTGACCATGTATATGAAAGACGGCCAGCCTGGTGTTACCCGCGAAACCTGGCTAACCGCTACCATTGCCTTTTCCGCGCTGGTCACACTAATCATCGGCCTTTTCCCTGCCCCGCTCTTTGACTGGGCCAGCCGCGCGCTTTTGATGGCGATGAAATAATTTTCAAAATTTCGCTCAACCTCCCGCCTGGCGGGAGGTTTTTTTGTACCAGGAAAAATATGATAAAAGCATTGATTTTTGACTTTGACGGCCTGATACTCGATACCGAAACGCCAGAATTTGAGGCCTGGCAGGTGATTTACCGCGAATTTGGCGCAGAACTCGACCCGCAAATTTGGGGACAATTCGTGGGCGGCGCCGGGGCGACTGATTTCACCCCACTCACTCACCTGGAAGCCTTGCTCGGCGCACCGGTGAATGGCGAGACCCTGCAGGCTCGCGCCCGCGCCGAGGCGCTCGCCCGCATCCATCAGCAGCAGGCCCTGCCGGGAGTGGCCGGGACGCTTTCCGCCGCGAAGCGGCTCGGCCTGCGGCTGGCAATCGCCTCCAGCTCGACTCATGCCTGGGTCGAGGCCCACCTGCTCCGGCTGGGACTTTTTCCGCAGTTTGACGCTTTTCTCTGCCGCGAGGACGTTTCGGCTGGCCGCACCAAGCCCCACCCCGATTTATTTTTGGCGGCGCTGAAAGCGCTGGGTGTTGCGCCAGACGAGGCCATCATCTTTGAAGACTCGCCGAATGGCGTGCTGGCCGCTCGCCGCGCCAAAGTGCGTGTGGTGGCCGTCCCCAACCCGCTGACGGCGCGGCTGGCGATGAGCGGCGAAACCCTGCGCCTGGAATCGCTGGCTGGCCTGGACTTGCCCGCCCTGTTGGCCCGCGCTGATGGTGGATTGTTAGCCAGTGGATAGCCTGCCGGGAGACTTATTTTGTACAATGTGGGTAAACATTCTCCCGGAGGTTTCCCATGCAAACGATAGATGCGCAAGAATTTTCTCGTCAAATTGACGCCCAACGCGAGGTCATTCGCAAGACGCTGGCCCGTTTCCAAAAACCGACCATTTCTCTGAGCGTCTGGCAGCTGGTCAATACGCTGACGCCGTTTTTTGCGCTGTGGGCGCTGGCAGCCTACCTTTATCCGCGTGTGTCCTACGGGCTGGTTTTGCCCGTGGTGATTTTGGCCGCCGGATTTATGGTGCGCGCGTTTATCATTTTTCATGATTGTACGCACGGTTCATTTTTTGACAGCCAGGCCGCCAACGATTTGGCCGGGCGGCTGTTGGGTCTGGTGGTTTTTACGCCGTATGATTATTGGAAACATGAGCACAACATTCACCACGCCACCGCCGGTAATTTGGATAAGCGTGGAATTGGTGATGTGCCTACCTGGACGGTGGAGGAGTATCGCGCCAAGCCCTGGTATGCGCGCCTGGGGTACCGGCTGATGCGCCACCCGTTGATTTTGTTGACGGTGGTTTCGTTTTATGTTTTTGCCATTGCTCACCGTTTTTGGTTCCCCGGCACCGGGCGGCGCGAAAAAATGAGCGTCATTTATACCAACCTGGGCTTGACGGTGGTGATGGCTGGGCTGGTCTGGCTGCTGGGCTGGCAGGCGGTGGTGGCGATTCAGATTCCGCTGCTGCTGGTGGCTTCGGCGGGCGGGCTGTGGCTGTTTTATGTTCAGCATAATTTTGAAGGCACCTACTGGGAACACCAATCCGACTGGGATTTCTACAAGGCTGGGCTGCTGGGTAGTTCATTTTACAAATTGCCCGCCGTTTTGAATTGGTTTACTGGGAATATTGGCTATCATCATATTCATCATCTCAGCCCGCGCATTCCCAATTATAATTTGCCCAAAGTTCATCGGGCCGACCCGATTTTTCAGCAGGTGCGCCCGCTCACCTTGTGGCGCAGTTTCAAATCGCTTTCGTACCGTTTATGGGATGAACAGCGCAAAATGCTGGTCGGGTTCAGGGTACTCAGAAATAGACGCGCATAAAGGAAAAATTTATGACCAAAGCAGATCGTAGCTCGTGGATTGTTTTTGTCGCAGTGGTTTTCATTGGAGGTTTGGTCGCGCTGGCTGGCAGTTTATCGGGCAGCGTGATTGCGGGCATTCCGCTTTTTGCGCTGCTGGTGGGCGCGGCGTTTCTCATTCAGTGGCTGGTTTTCATCCCATCCTTTTTGGGCCAAACCGAAAAGTTTTACGACATCACCGGCAGCCTGACTTACACCCTGTTGGTGATACTGGCCCTGGCCTTTAGCCCCAACCTCGATGCGCGCTCCTGGGTTTTGGGGGCGATGGTGATTGTCTGGGCGCTGCGCCTGGGAACTTTCCTCTTCTCCCGCATTCAGCAGGCGGGCAAAGACGACCGCTTCGACGAGATCAAACCCTCCTTCGTCCGCTTTCTCAATGCCTGGACTATTCAGGCGCTGTGGGTGACATTTACCGCCGCCGCCGCGCTGGTTGCCATCACCGGCCTCAAGCGCGTTCCGCTGGATGGCTTTTTCCTGGTCGGAAGTCTGATCTGGCTGCTGGGCTTTGCGTTTGAAGTGCTGGCCGATGCGCAAAAAGCGCGCTTTCGCGCCGACTCCAAGAATAGGGGAAAATTTATTCAGGGTGGATTATGGTCGCTTTCGCGGCATCCCAACTACTTTGGCGAAATCCTGCTCTGGCTGGGCGTTGCGCTGATTGCTCTGCCGGTTTTACAAGGCTGGCAGTTGGTTGCGCTGATTTCCCCAATTTTTGTAACCCTGCTGCTGACGCGCGTCAGCGGTGTTCCGCTGCTGGAAGCCAAGGCAGATAAAAAATGGGGTGGCCAGCCAGACTATGAGGCCTACAAGAAAAATACTCCTGTTCTCCTGCCCTGGCGAAAACGCTGATTGGTTTTTGCCAAAATCTTCCGTGGGGTGCGGGTGTGTAGTATAATCGGCCCGTTGCAGTCCGGCCCTCGCTGAATTTCAAGGAGTTGTGCAGGAGTGGTTCTTTGT
>JAVHNW010000125.1:0-2979 GCA_036169755.1 bacterium
AAACTCGGCGGCCTTCAGCGCCAAAATCCCGGGGGAAATTTCCACCAGGAAGGCGGGTTCTGTGGGGCTGGGGGCGAGGCTGCCGGGGCGATGAAGTTTTTTTGGGCAAGAACAGGGTACAGCCGGGGCAGCTTTTCCGGCGATGCGCGCCGGGGCGTGGCGCTCGCTTCGATGCGTTCCACCACCCGGGGAGAATTAATCCACCAATCTACCTGAAAACGGTCGGAGGCCAGCCCGGCGTTTAGGCCGTCACGCATGTCGCCGTAGATTTCACGCAGGTAGCTGCGGCAAACTGCTCCCAGCCGGGCAATGTTGAGATGGGCATTGCGGCTGAGCAGAGGGTCGTAAGTCCAGGTAATCAGGTCCAGGTTTTGGGCGCGGACCTGCTCACGTTGGGCGCATTTGAGGGTGTAGCCGATGCCCGAGTCGCGCCAGTGCGGGTGAACGCCCAGTTCGTGTGAACAGTGCTTGGCGCGCAGTCCGCCGGGAGTGGGGTAGAGGCCGGGGAAGCCGATTGAAATTCCCGCCAGGCGTGGGCCATCGTATGCGCCGAGCACCAATCCGCCGTTATGGGCAAAGGTCAGCAAGACATGGACGGGGATGACATCCGCTTCGGAGCCGGGCCAGACCAGTCGCTGCAGGTCTTGTACCTGTTCCATTTCGGTAGGCGTGTGCAGAGTGCGAATTTGCAGCTTCATTTTGGCCGCTGAAAAAGGCTGACGCGGGCCTCTTTTCGCCAGTCAATGGCTTTGAGGTGTTCCAGCCGGTAGGTGAATCGCGCCGGGATGAAACCAAAAACACGCGAAACGGTATCCGTGGCGCAGACGCGGTTGGCGCCGAAGTAGTCTACCCAAAATGTGGAAAATGGAAAATTGGGAATCATGGCCTGCATGGCGACGGTGGCGGCGCGCAAATAGGGCAGGCCCAGCGGGATGAGCAGGTTTTTTCTGCCGATGGTTTCCAAAATGAGCATGACCGCCTGGCGAAAACTGAAGTATTCGGCGCCGCCCACTTCAAACGTTTGGCGCACCGTATCTGGGTTATCCAAAGACCAGAGCAGGCAGGTGACCAGGTCTTCCACCCACAAGGGCTGAATGGTTACATCTCCATCGCCAGGCAAAAAGAGCGCCGGGTAGCTGGCCGCCAGGCGAGCGATGGCTGTCGTGAAGTGGTCTTCTGGGCCATAGAGCAGCGCCGAGCGAAAAATGGTGTACTCCATGCCGCTTTTGCGAATGTACTCCTCGGCCACGCCTTTGACTTTTAGCACCGGGAAAAAAGAGGAGCGGTCGGCGCCCAGATGGCTGACGTACAAAAAGCGGCGCACGCGCGCGTCGCTGGCGGCGCGTACCAGGTTGGCCGTTCCACGCGCATCCGTTTCGAGAATATTGCCGCGCGCGCCTTCATACTCCGCCCCGGCCAGATGGTAAACCACGTCCACCCCCTGCAGGGCGGCGCGCAGACTGCGCTCATCGTTCAGGGAGGCAACCGCCACTTCGACCGGCACACCGCGCGGCAAGGCGGGCGTCTGATTGGAAGGGCGAATCAGCGTGCGCACCCGCTGACCAGTCAACGCCAGCTGACGAAGCAACGTGCGGCCCACAAAACCGGTTCCGCCAGTGACAAGAATCATGCCTCGCATTATACCGGCAGAACTCACGCTTTTCTGGCACGCTTCTTGCAACACAGAGAGAAACTTTTTTTGACAAGGTGACTGATGAAAAACAACCCAACTCCCCCAACCCCGCGCGACGTACGGCTGGAAACTCCCCGGCCCTTCCTTAAAAAAAATCAGGATGTGACTTTTCCCATCCCCGGTAAGATTTTCCCGTTTCCAACCTGTACCCTTCAGCGCGCCTGTGAAGTTTGCTCACACGCCTGCCGCTTTCTCTGGACGCTGACGCTGGCTCTGGCGCTGACGCTCATGAATGTTTCACCTGCGCTGGCCCAACGCGGCACGCCGAATTCGATGGAATTTGGCATGGGCGCGCGCCTCGAACCGGGTGCGCCGCTGGTGGCCGAATCGCTTCAACTGGCCGCGCAACTGCCGCTCGACTGGGTCTGCATCCCGTTTCGATGGGCGCTGGACTGGCCGGAGGCCGCTCAGTGGAACGCCTCCAGCCAATTTGCCCAAGCCATGCTGCAGGCCGAGCGCCTGAATTTAAATATTCTCATTTCCATTAGCGATGCGCCTGTTTGGGCGCAAACAGAACAAGGCCCCAACCCGGCCCTGACCGCCGCCCTGGTGACGGATTTGACAGCCATGTATCCCCACGCGCTGGCGGTTGAACTTTTCCCTGGCGCAAATACGCGGACGGGCTGGGGCGCTTTGCCCAATCCGCAGGCGTATTCGGTTTTGCTGCAAACGGTACAGGCCAGGCTGGGTTCAGCCTCGCCTGTGTACCTGGTGGCGGGTGGATTGGTTTTTCCGGTTGGGACGCAGGAACTTTCGGCGGTGGATTTCGTCCGTGGGCTGTATCAGGTCGGGGCGCGGCCCGCCATTCTCAGCCTGCAAATGACCGGGATGGAGGCCTCGCTTTCAGCGGAGAGTTTGCAGCCGCTCGAGGCGATTCGCGCTGTCATGCTGGAAAATGGTCAGGGCGCCGCTTTGTTGTGGGTGACACGCTTTTCTTTGCCGCTTTCGCTGCAAAATTCCGCGCCCCAAACCCAGGCGCGCTGGATAAAAGATGTTTTTGATTTGTGGCGGGCGCAGTTATATTTCGGAGCCGCGTTCTACAGCGCACTAAACCCAACCAGTGAAGTGAGTTTATTGAGGGCGGATGGGCAGCCGCATCTGGCGGCCTCCCTGCTGGGGAATGTGAGCGCCGGGGTGAAGGGCCGCTACAAAGGACGTTAAATAAATTGACGGAAGCGAGCCGCTTCCGTCAGTGGATAGGTTAATTCGCCCGCAAGGGGTTAATTGCCCGCCGCAAATTGGGCAAAATTGGTGGCGCTCAGGCGGCTGACCAGGTCTTCCTGGGC
>JAVHNW010000125.1:3079-4445 GCA_036169755.1 bacterium
CCGCAAATTGGGCAAAATTGGTGGCGCTCAGGCGGCTGACCAGGTCTTCCTGGGCATTGCACCAGATGGAGCGCAGCGGGCAGTCATCACCGAAGCCGCAGGCGTCTTTGTCGGTGACACACTCGTTCAGGGCGATCGGGCCGTCAATCGACTCAACCACATCCAAAAGGCTGATTTCTTCAGCGGCCTTGGCGAGCATCACCCCGCCGCGCGCGCCGCGCGAGGTTTGCAGCAGCCCGGCAATCGACAACTGCGAAATAATTTTTGCCAAAAACGAGGGCGGAATGTGCTGCTCTTTGGCAATCTGGCTGGTGGCGGCGCGTTCGTTTAAACCCAGTTTTGTGATGAAAAGAACGGCGCGAATGGCGTAATCTGCCTGGCGGGTAATCTGCATGAAGAACCTCCCCAATAAGGGTATTTTTACTCTATTTGGGTGAATTTTATCGGCGAGGGCGGACTGCCGCAAGTGATGGAGGTCACAGAGAAAGTATGACCTTTTACTCCGAATTTGTGACGTTTTTTCAGGGGCTGAGTGTTGCGCTCGGCAGGGGTGTCGCCGAGGGCGTCTCGCTGGGCAGGATTGTCGGTGTTTCGCTGGGCAGCGGGGTGGATGTTTCGCTCGGCAGGGGTGTTGTGGAGGGCGTTTCGCTGGGCAGAACTGTCGGCAGGTCGGTGGGTGTGGCTGTGGCGGTTTCGGTGGGCGTGGGGCTGGGCAGAACGATTTTCAGCTGCGACAGAATTTCGGCATAGCCGCCATTTTTGTTTTCCATGTGCAGGCGCAGGGTTACTTTGTCGTTGCTGAGGGTGGTCAAATCCCAGGTATAAATTTTTTCGGGCTGGCGCAGCGGCTCGCGGCTTTCAACGAGGGTTTCCCAATGGTTGGGGTCGGCGCCATAGCCAAACTCCAGCCGGAAGAGTGTGAAGTCTTGCCCGAAAGCGGCGGCGTTGATGGAGAGTTCGCTCCCGTTGACGGTGTCACTCTCGCGCAGATTCCACTTTAGCGTGGGGCGGTTATCGCCGCTGCATTCGCCGTCCGGGACGAAGAAAATTGGGCGCTCAAAGCCCTGCGCTTCGGCCCAGCTGCGGCCCTGGTCGTCCTGTCGCAGCCAGCGGCGGGCAAAAGTATCCGTGACGTTGAGCGTTAGTTTTTCGGCGATAAATTCTCCGCACGAGGCGTTGGCGCGCAGCCCGCTCCAGGTGTCGAGTTTTTCGGGTTTCCACAAATCCTGGCTGGCGGGCAGAGGCGGCTGGTCGCTGGCGAAAATTTCCAGGCGCTGCTGCGGGCATTTTTCGGAAGGCTCGGCGCCGGAGAGGGCGCAGATGACTTTTTCCATGATTCCTGCCGGGCGCTCGAAGCCGCGCAGGT
>JAVHNW010000126.1:0-14377 GCA_036169755.1 bacterium
GAACTCTTTTAGAATGTCGTTCTGGATCGTGCCGCGCAGTTGGTCGGGACGCACGCCCTTGTTTTCTGCGGCGGCGATGTACATCGCCCAGACGATGGCGGCCGGCGAGTTGATGGTCATGCTGGTGGAAACCTTGTCGAGCGGGATGCCGCTCAGCAGGATTTCCATATCTTTCAGCGAGGAAATCGCCACACCGCATTTGCCAAATTCGCCCAGGGCTTCGGGCTGGTCGCTGTCGTAACCCATCAGGGTTGCCAGGTCGAAGGCAATGCTCAGGCCGGTCTGACCCTGCTCCAGCAGGTATTTAAAGCGCCGATTGGTTTCCTCGGCAGTGCCGAACCCGGCGAACATGCGCATCGTCCACAGTTTGGAACGGTGCAGGGTGGGGTGAACGCCGCGCGTGTAGGGATACTGCCCCGGCAGGCCCAGGTCGCGCTCGTAGTCTTTTTCGGCGACATCCAGCGGGGTGTAGAGGCGGTTAATCGGCTCGGAGGAGGTGGTGATGAAGTCGCGCTTGCGCTCCGGCAGGCTCTGAATCGCCTTCGCCAGGTCGCGCGCCTCCCAGCGCTTGAGCGACTCTCGCAGTTCAGCCAGTTTTTGGGGGTCGTACATGGGGCTCTCCTTTGGCAAGGGGGAAATGATTTCGGATTATAGCACGCCCAATTGTGTTTATTTTTTGCTGGTCATTCCCCCGCGCGCCGGCTCAGTTGTCGCTGAAAATGATGGCCGCTCCGCCTTTGCGTTTGGCGCGATACATGCGCAGGTCTGCTTTTTCCATCAACAATTTAACCTCGCGCGCATCCGCGGGAAAACTGGCAACGCCAATGCAGGAGGTCAAAAAGCGCTGAGTTTCATTGGGCAAATGCAGGCTGGTGGACGCTAAACTATTGTTCAGCTTTTCGGCAACAATCAGCGCCTGGGCGAGGTCGGTTTCGAGCAAAATGACGGCAAATTCATCGCCGCCAAAGCGAAAAACAACATCACTGGCGCGGATGGACGATTGCAAAATATGCGCCACCTGCTGGAGAACGCTGTCGCCGATGGCGTGACCGAATCTGTCGTTGACCGATTTAAAGCCGTCCAAATCCATCATCAGCAGGCTGAAGGTTCGGTCGGGGCGCAGACATTCTTCCTCCAGGCGCAGGTCCAGCGCGCGGCGATTGGCAAGGCCGGTAAGAACATCCGTCAGCGCGTCTTCCGAAACGCGCGCATAAAGTTGAGCGTGATGCAGCAGGCCGGAGGCGCGCTGGGCGAACAGCCGCGCCACGGAAACTTCCTCGGCAGAGATGGCGTGCGGTTTATCCCAGTAAAGCGAGAGCGCGCCCATTTGGCCGTCCGGCGCCTGCAGGGAGAAAACCCCGTAGGCGCGGAATTTTTCCACCGCAATTAAATCCTGAATTGGGCTGGTGCGGCTGTCCTGGCGAACATCCGGAATCAGTACCTGGCCCTTGCTCTCCAACGCGCGGGCGATGGCCGTCTGATTGAAGCGCGAGGTCATCTTTTCGATGTAATCGCTGGAAAGGCCGATGGAATACTGACAGTTCATCTGCCGGGTGGAGGCGTCAATCAGATGCAGGGCGGCGCGCTGCGCCCCCAGCAGCGAGCGCGCTGATTCGACAATCGCCGGAAGCAGGGTGGTCTGCTGCAAATCGGAGGTGAGGCTGGTGACCTGCCCGGCAAATTTTTCCAGCAAATCGGCGCGGTGCTGGGTTTCACGCTGAAAGCGCGCGCGCGAAATCAGCAGCGCCATCAAATCGGCGGTCTGGCGGGTGCGCTCGATAAATTCGGGGGAAAAGTAGCGATGAGGCGCTGTAAACGTCACCAGCATGGCGCCAAGAAAATTTTCCTGGGGAAAACTGCGCAGGGGCAGCGCCAAAACTGAACGGTATGGAAATCGAACGGCGATACGGGCCGAGACGTAGGGGGAACACAGCGTATCTTCGGCGATGACCGGCCTGCCCAGGCGGGTTACACTGGCAGTGAAGCTTCGTTCGCTGCGGGCGCTGGGCGGCAGCGCCAGATAGCGATAATGATTTTCCCCCGAGGCGGCCAGCGAAAAAACATCGCCAGTCTCCTCGTCCACACGAGTCAGGTAAACGCAGTCGGCGCCAAGCGCTTCCTTCACCTGGGTGGCGAGAAAAGCGTAGGCATCGCCGCTTTCGGCGCTCAACAGGCTGACGCGGGCAATTTCCTGCATTTTTTCCAGAAATACTTCCTGCTCGTGGGTATGTTTCCAGCGCTGATAGGCGTAGCGCGACTGAACCGAGGCTGAATAGGCATTGGACAAAATGGCGGCAGCGTAAAAATAGGCGATGCTGTGCGCCAGGGCGGGCGAAACCTCCAGGTCGAAAAAAAACCTGACCGGAAGCGGCACCAGCCAGCCATTGGCGTAGGCCAGCATAACGCCAAGTTCAAACCCCAACACCAGCACCGTCAAAGTTCTGAGGTAGCGCGGCGGAAAAACTCCCGCCATACTGCCCATGTAGACAATGAAAAGAATCGGCAGTGGGCTGAGCGTGCCACCGCTGACGTAAGTCGCCGCAGCCAACAACGCCAAGTCAATGGTCGACTGGGTCAGCATCAGATGCATCAGACCCACCCGCCGCCGCGCCTGTTCCAAATCGAGCGCATGGTAGGAAATATCAAAGGCCCAGGCGCTGAGGGCCAGCAAGCCAATCGGCGCCAGGCCCAGCCACAAACCGGGAGTAAAACCATGCAGCAGCAGGGCAACCCCAACCATGACAATAGAAATATACCCACGCAGACGGTTATTGGCGTGCAGCTGCTGCAGCAAATCTGGTAAAGGAATGTAAGAAAGTACGTTAATCATTCGGCAACCCCGAAAGGAAACGTTACCATACAAACTTGCCCCAGGAAGATAACAAAAACCTTACAATTTAGTTTCTGGTATACTCGCCAAAATTCTCCTCAGGAAACTTTTATGCCCCGCTTTGAAGTTGACGTAGACCCTTGCGACCATATTACCGCCGATGCCATCGGTCAGCCCGGACAGCGCGTATTTTATTTGCATGCCTGGCAGGCCGCGCGCACCGTAACCGTGATTTTGGAAAAAATTCAACTGCAATCTCTGGCCGTCAGCATAGAACAATTTTTGGCGCAATTGCTGACCGAACGCCCAGAACTGGGCGATGTTTCGACCCATTACGATGAAGAAAAAATGCGCATCACCCCGCCGCTGGAGCCTGTTTTCCGCGCCGGTGAAATTGGCCTGGGCTACGACCCCGCCCGCGAGCTGGTGGTCATCATCACCCGTGAGATTTTGGCCGAAGGCGACGACCCCGAAGAAGCCGCTGTAGTCCGTTTTTGGTGCAGCCGCCATCAGGCGCTGGCTCTGGCGCACTGGAGCAGCGTAGTCGTCCAGCGCGGACGCCCAATTTGCACGCAGTGCGGTCAGCCAATAGACCCCGCCGGTCACTTTTGCCCCAAAAAAAACGGACACCGGTAAATGGAAAATGACAAAGGCCGAAATTCTCAGCCATGGAACGCTGACGCTGCAGGGGCAGTTTACCCTCGGGTCGAATTACACCTTTCTGGTGGAAGCGGCCTGGCAGGGTAAAACCAGCCTGGGCGTGTACAAACCCCAAAAAGGCGAACAGCCCCTGTGGGATTTTCCCGCCAACAGCCTGGCCGGGCGCGAAGTAGCCGCCTACCGCCTATCAAAATTTCTCGGCTGGAATTTGGTTCCGCTGACGATTTTCCGCGCAGATGGGCCGTTTGGCCCCGGCTCACTGCAGCAATTTATCGAATACAACCCCAACTACCACTATTTCACTTTCAGCCCCGCCGATAAAGCCAAACTGCGCCCGGTGGCGCTCTTCGACCTGCTCATTAATAATGCCGACCGCAAGGGCAGCCATGTATTTTTTCAAAAGCGCAGCCATCGGCTGTACGCCATTGACCACGGAGTTTGCTTTCACAGCGAGGACAAATTACGCACGGTGATTTGGGATTTCGCCGGAGAACCGCTGCCCGCCGAACTGCTGCCCGGCCTGCAAACCCTCCGCCAGAACCCACCCAATTTTTTGGCCAAATGGCTGACGCCGGAGGAACTTTCTGCCCTTTCGGCGCGCGCCCAACGCCTGCTGGTGGAGAATCACTTTCCGCCGCCTCCCGCCAACCGCAGGGCTTTTCCCTATCCGCCGCTGTAGCGCAAATCTCCGATTTGCGCGGCAAGTCGTAGACTTGCCCCACGTAACGCAAATCTCCGATTTGCGAAGGCAAGTCGTAGACTTGCCCCACAAAACCACAGAGATGAAAAAACCATGACTCACTACAAACTGGCATTTTTAGGCTTTGGCAATGTTGGCCGGGCGCTGGCCGAACTGCTGCTGCGGAAACGCGCCGAACTGCCTGGCATCACTTTCAGCGTCACCGGCATTGCCACCGCCCGGCACGGCATGGTCGTCAACTCCAACGGCCTCGACTTGAGCGGCGCGCTCGACCTGCTGCGCACAGGCCGCCCGCTGACGTTACTCACCAACAGCCTGGTCAGCGATACTTCCGATTTCATCCGCAAATGCGGCGCGGAGGTCTTGTTTGAAAATACCCCCGTCAATTACGAAACCGGCCAGCCCGCCATTGAGCATGTGCGCCTGGCGCTCGAAAACGGAATGCACGTCTGCACCGCCAACAAGGGAACCATTGTCCACGCCTACCGCGAACTGCGCGACCTGGCCGCCGCCCACAAGCGCAAATTCTATTTTGAATCGACCGTCATGGACGGCGCGCCCATCTTCTCACTCTTCCGCGAGGCGCTGCCCGCCGCCGCGCTGAAAGGGTTTCGCGGCGTGCTCAACTCCACCACCAATCTCATCTTAACGCGCATGGAAGACGGCGACAGTTTTGATGAAGCCGTGCGCTACGCCCAACAAATCGGCATTGCCGAAACCGACCCCTCCGGCGACATTGACGGCTGGGACGCCGCCATCAAAATCTCGGCGCTGGCAACCGTGCTGATGGACAGCCCGCTGCGCCCGCAAGAAGTGCGCCGCACCGGCATCCGCGCCATCAACCCCGCCATGGTGGCGCAGGCCCGCGCCCAGGGCAAACGCTACAAACTGGTCTGCTCGGCGCGCCGCGCGGCGGGAAAAATAGAAGCCAGCGTAGCCCCCGAACTGGTTCCCGTCACCTCGCCATTTTACGGGCTGGAAGGAACCACCTCGCTCATCGAATTTCAGACCGACGTACTCGGCAGCCTGACCGTGCTGGAAGCCGACCCCGGCCCACACACCACCGCCTACGGCCTGCTGGCCGACTGGCTCAACATCGCCAAACTGCCATGAGTGCCGCCTTCATCCTCTCCGCCGCCCGCGCGCCGCGCCTCAGCCAGGCCCTCGCCTCGGCGCTGCAATCCGCCCCAGCCCCGCAGGAAGCGCTCTTCGGCTGGGACACGCCCGCAGCCGCCGATTCGCTTCCAGCGCTGAACTGCCCCAGCGTCATCCTCAATTCCAGCCTGCGCGCCCTCAGTTATGCCGCGCAAACCCTGCTCAGCCGCGAGGCCAGCCTCGTTTTGGTGGCGGGCGGCCTGCCCGGCGATTACGCCGCATTTTTGCTGGCCGCGCCCGAAATCATCGGCGCGCGCAACCTGGAACCGCTGGCGCTGCTGGCCTCGTGGAGTTTTGACGGTCTGCCGCGCGCCCTGGCAAAAGCCGAAATTGCGGAAGAGGAACTGGCCTGCCGCCTTTCCGGCCCTTCGGGCGCACTGACGGTTTACGAACTGCTCGCCACCCTGCGGCGGGAAAAAACGCACTGGGGCCTGGCGGCTGCTTCGGCAGGTTTTCTCACCCTGGAGCGAGTCTGATGGCCGTCATTTACCTGGCGCTGGGCAGCAACCTGGGCAAAAGGCTGGAAAACCTGCGCGCGGCGCTCCACGCCCTGCCGCCCGCCGTGGTCGTCAAAGACCTTTCGCACGTTTACGAAACCGCGCCCTGGGGCTATGCCGAACAGCCCCACTTTCTCAACCTGGCGGCGCGAGTCGAAAGTGAACTATCCCCACTGGCGCTGCTGAAATTTCTCAAAGAGACGGAAATCCGTCTGGGGCGAGTCCCCAGTTTCAAAAACGGGCCACGCCAAATTGACCTGGATATTTTGTTTTACGACAATCAAATTCTTGACAGCCCGCCACTGACGATTCCGCACCCGCGCCTGCATCAACGCGCCTTCGTCCTGCTGCCCCTGGCCGACCTGGCTCCCGACCTGGTTCACCCGATTTTGGGCGAAACCGTCTGGCAGATGTTGGGAAAAATAAGTTTGGACGGCGTTCAACATGCCGCAGAAGATTTGTAAAAAACAACGTACTGCGGGCTTTGCGAAGCACCCTGGAAGGTCAGCCCGCGTTCACCGGCTAAAGCCGGCGCTACTTTTTTCTGGAGATTCCCATGACCAACCTGAGTGGTACTGAAAAAGCCCGTTATGTGCAGGGGCTTTTTACCCGCATCGCCCGCCGTTACGACCTGATGAACCGCCTGATGACCGGCGGACAGGATGTCGTCTGGCGCCGGGAAGTCATTCGCCGGGCAGGGCTGCGCCCCGGCGCGCGCCTGCTCGACCTGGGCGCAGGCACCGGCGACCTGGCGCGCGAGGCGCAAAATCAGCAGCCGCAGGCCAGCATTACCGCCGCCGATTTCACCCTGGCGATGATGCAGGCCGGGCGCAAACCTGGCGACCATTTTGGCTGGGCCGCTTCTGACGCGCTGAATTTGCCCTTTGGCGAGGCGCAATTTGACGCGGTGGTTTCCGGCTTTTTGATGCGCAACGTGGTCGACTCGCTGGCGGCCCTGCGCGAACAATTCCGCGCACTGGTTCCCGGCGGGCGCATCGTCATTTTGGACACCACCCGTCCGCGCCGCAACCTGCTCTCGCCCTTCATCTGGATTCACATGCACCTCATCATCCCGGCGCTGGGAACGCTGCTCTCCGGGCAGAGTGACGCCTACACGTATCTACCCGATTCGACTGAGGCTTTTCTCAGCGCCGAAGAACTGGCGGCGCGCCTGGCCGCCGCCGGATTCAAAAAAATTGGCTATAAGCGGCTGATGTTCGGCACCATCGCCATGCACTGGGGTGAAAAAAGATAAAAAATCACGCCTTACGGTATAATGCGCGGGCGCATCACCCTTTCAGGGCGCATCACCCTTTCAGGGCGCATCACCCTTTCAGGGCGCATAGCTCAGTTGGTTAGAGCGCCTCGCTTACACCGAGGAGGTCAGGGGTTCGAGTCCCTTTGCGCCCACAAAAATACCGGCTGGATTTCTCCAGCCAGTATTTTTGTTAATGAGGGGGCAGTCGTCAGGGTTGCTGGCAACATCCATCAGCCTCAGGCGGAAATTGGCGTTGGAGAAATCCGCCGCGCTCCAGCTACGGCCCCAGGTGTTGGCCGCGCCAAACAAAGTTTGAATATCAAGGGTGGAAAAACAGAATAGACCGGGCTGCCTTACAGTTTTGCAAATTAGTGTATAGCAAATGTCGTGTAGATTCAACAGGTTGCCAAATTATTTCCGAAGCCAACATAGTATGCTCGTCATCATCAGCGACCTACACTTAATTGACGGTACCATCGGCGTGCCACTCAGCCCGCAAACTTTTTCTTTATTCGCCCATCGCCTGCGCGAATTGGTTTATCGCGCCTCGTGGCGGACAGATGGCCGCTACCGCCCCATCGAAAGCGTGGATATTCTCCTGCTGGGCGATATTCTCGACCCGCTGCAATCTTCCGGCTGGCTGCAGTGCGACCCGCAGGACACCGCCTACATCCGCCCCTGGCATGATTGGCGCAACCCGCTGTTTGCGCTCGCCCTGCAGCGCATTACCCGTCAGATTTTGACGCAAAACGCTCACGCCGGAGAAGTTTTTCGCCGCCTGAGCAGCGGCGAGGCCCTGGGTCTGCCTCCCGCCAACGGGCACGGACAACCCGATTTCGTCAGCGCCGAACGCAGCGCGCCGCGCTCCCGCCTGCATTACATGATCGGCAATCATGACTGGTACTACCACCTGCCCGGCGCAGCATTTGACGAGATTCGCCGCGAAATCATCACCGCCTTTGCCCTAAGCAACGCCGCAACGCCTTTTCCACACGACAGCAAAGAATCTGGCCTGCTGACCGGGCTTTTCATGGAATACAGCCTGGCGGCGCGGCACGGCGACATTTTCGACAACTATTCCTGCAACCGCGCGCAGGGGCGCGATGCCGCCTCGCTCGCCGATTTAATCAGCTGCGAAGTCATTTTTCGCTTTCCGAGAGAATTGGAACGCCTGTACGGAACGCAAATTCCGCCAACGGTTTTGACCGCCGTCCGCGAGTTGACTCACGTTCACCCGGCGCTGGCCGCCCCACTCTGGCTAAAAAGCCAGGTGCGCGCGCTGACCACTTCACGCCAGTTGAGCCGCCTCATCAAAACCTGCTGGAATGACGTGGTGGAACGCTTTTTGCAAATGGACGAAGTTCGCCAGCAGGTAGCCACCCTGGGGCCAAGCGAATTTCAGGCGCTGCGCCTGCTGCTGACCATCTCCAAAAACGCCTCATTCACCACTGTTTCCAAAGTCAGCGGCTGGCTGGCCGACCGCTACGGCAAAAGCGGACGCTCTCTGCTGCAGTACGCCCGCCAGGAGCAGGACTTTCTCGAAAACCGCGCCCGCTTTGTGGTTTACGGGCATACCCACAAGCCCGAAATCATTGCCCTGGATAATGACCATACTTCCCCCTATGAGGCGCAGCGGGTCTACATTAACACCGGTTCGTGGGGAACCTACAACGAATTTCCCCAAAGCGCAAGAATGAACCTGCTGACCTGCGCCGCGCTCTATCGCCAGGATGAGCGCGGCGGGCGGGCTTTTGAAAGTTTTCAAATCCAATTCCCTTAATTTCGCACGCCTGTTCTAGTAAATGATATACTGAGGGAAATGACAATGGATGAAAGCAAAAAATTCAACTTCATCCTTCTCCCCTCACCCCCTCCTGCCCTATGCCTTATCTTGGCGAAATTGCCGCGCTATTCACCTCCTTCTGCTGGGCGCTGAGCGCCGTTGGATTCAGCGAGGCCACCGACCGGCTCGGCTCACAAGTCACCAATCGTCTGCGTGTGGCGCTGGCTTTTTTGGCGCTGGTCGTCATCAACAGCCTGCTCTACGCCCAGCCCATTCCGCTTCACGCCGGGCCAGAACGCTGGGGCTGGCTGGCGCTTTCGGGGCTGATTGGCCTGGCAATCGGTGACGCCTTTCTCTTCAAATCCTATCAATGCGTTGGCCCGCGCCTGGGCCTGCTTTTGCTCAGCCTGGCGCCGGTATTTGGAGCATTGATTGCCTGGCTGTTTTTCGGCGAAACCCTGACCGGAATGCAGATGGCGGGCATCGCCGTCACCCTGGGCGGAATCTCGTGGGTGGTGATTGCCCGCCCCGCAGATTCCGCTGAAAACGCCGCCTGCGCCCCAGGGCGAGGCGTCCTCTATGGAATTTTAGCCGCGCTGGGGCAGGCCGCCGGGCTGGTGCTTTCCAAACAAGGCATGGGCGGAGATTTTTCGCCCTTCGCCGGAACCCTGATTCGGATGATTGCCGCCCTGCTCAGTTTGTGGGGTCTGGCGCTTTTTCAGGGCCAGGCCATAAAAACAGTGCAGACCGTCCGGCGAAATCCTGCCGGGTTACGCTGGGCGCTATTCGGCTCGTTTTTTGGCCCGGTGATTGGAATTTCGGCCTCGCTGCTCGCCATTCAACACACCAACATCGGTGTTGCCAGCACGCTGATGGCGCTGCCGCCGGTGGTGATGCTGCCCATCAGCCACTTTTTTTACAAAGAAAAACTCAATATGCCCGCCATTGTCGGAACGCTGATCGCCATCGGCGGGGTGGCGCTCCTATTTTTAAAATGAAACCCTACCCACTTTTTGCCCTGCGCGCCCTGGCGCTGCACTGCCAGCAGCTCGATGCGCCCAACGGCAGCGAAGCCGCTCCCAGCCGCGACTCGCTCTACGAGACGGTGAACGCCATCGGCGGGCTGCAGATTGACACCCTGCAGCGAGTGGCGCGCGCCCAAACGCTGACGCTCTGGTCGCGGCGTGGAACTTATCCCGCGCCGCTGCTCGAAGACCTGGCCTACAACCCCGCAGATCGAAAATTATTTGAAGGCTGGTACCACGCGGCCTGTTATTTGCCCATTTCTGAATATCGCTACCAGATTCCGCGTCACCGCAAAACCCGCGAAGCGGGCCACGCCTGGTACGTGGAATGGAATCGCTCGCCTGAAAACCGCGCCCTGGCCGAGGCGGTTTTGGCGCGCATCCGCGCAGAGGGCGGCCTGCGCGTGCGCGATTTTGAGAACCCAGCCCAAAAACGAGGCAGCTGGTGGGACTGGAAACCTGCCAAAATTGCCCTGGAATATCTCTATGCCAGTGGAAAATTGGAAATCGCCAACCGCGTCAACTTTCAGCGCGTCTACGACTTGCCAGAGCGGGTGCTGCCGCCCGGCCTCGATTTGACGGAACCCAGCCCCGCAGAGCGTGACCGCTTCTGGGTGCTGCGCGGCGCCAAGGCGCTGGGCATCGGCCTGCCGCGCAACCCCGGCGATTACACCTGGATGAACATCAGCCGCAGCCGCCCGCTGGTGAGGGAACTGCTGGCGGCGGGCGAACTGCTCGAAATTGAGGGCGAAACCGTCAGCGGCGCGCAAAAACTCATCCTGCACCGCGACAACCTGCCGCTGCTGGAACGCGCCGCCAGCGGAGAAATTCAGCCGCAGCGCACCACCTTCCTCAACCCCTGGGATAATTTCTGGTGGGCGCAGCAGCGCGATGAAGTTTTGTGGGGTTTTGAACATCTCATCGAAGCCTACCTCCCCGCGCCCAAGCGGAAATTTGGTTATTATCTGATGCCCATTTTGCATCACGAGCGGCTGGTGGGACGACTTGACCCCAAACTGGAACGGAAAAGCGGCCTGCTGCGCCTGGAAAGCCTGCATCTGGAGCCGGGCGTTGCCGCCGATGAAGAGTTGACGCGCGGCGTGGCGCTGGCCCTGCGTGATTTTATGAAGTTTCACCGCGCCAGCGATGTACACATCGCCAGCAGCAATCCGCCAGAATTCGGCGAAAAAATCGAGCGGCTGCTGTAAAAGCAGCGTAGCGCAAGTCTCCGACTTGCGCCGCAAACCAAGGGTTGCGCCAACGCCAAACTTGGAATTGCTGATTTGAAAGGAGAACCCATGCAATCAGAAGCGATTGGCTACATTGTCGGCGGCGGGCTGAAAGAATCCTTCGCCGCCCGGCTGACGGTGGATCCGCTCAGCGTGCAGGAAGGCGGATTTGTGGTGATTGACAGCGGCGACTTTCGCTTTTACGGCCTGGTGACCGACCTGAAGTTGGGCGCCACCGACCCGCGTTTTGCCGATGAGCAAAGCGAAAGTCGCCTGCCGCCCGCGATTGCCCAGGCCCTGCACGGCCAGACTCTCTTCACCAACCTGGAAATTTTGCCCGCCCTGATGCTGGAGCGCGGCCCCGACCCGGCCTCGCCGCTGTACGCCGCCTGGCGCGCCGCGCGCGAGAGCGACCCGCGCCCCATCCCGGTCAAAAGCGTCCCACAGCATCACGCCCCGGTACGCCTGGCCGATGAAGGCGACATCGCCACCATTTTTGGCGACCCGCAGCAGGACGGAAATTTCGTCATTGGCTACACCCGCGAGCAGGGGCATCCGGTTTGCGTCAACCTCGACAAATTTGTGCAGCGTTCAGCGGGAGTCTTTGGCGCAACCGGCACAGGAAAATCATTTCTCACCCGCCTGCTGCTGGCCGGGCTGATTGATCACAACCGCGCCTCGCTGCTGGTGCTGGATATGCACAACGAATACGGCTTCGATGACACCGCCTCCGATACCGGCCAGAATGTTATCGGGTTGAAGACGAAATTTAGCAGCCGGGTGGAAGTGGTCGGCGTGGGAGCCGAAGCGACCATTCGAGGGCGGGTTCCCAGCTTCAGCCTGGAGATTCCGATGAGCGAAATCGGCACGGGCGAGGTGGAAACCCTCAGCCGGGAGTTGAATCTACGCGAAACAGCGCCGACCGTGCTGAGCGCCCTGTTTGCTTCCTTCAAAACGAACTGGTTTGCCCGCCTGCGAGCCATGAACCGTGAAGAAGTGGAGGTGGAAGATGAAAAAGGGCGGGTCAAGCGTGTGCCGCATCCCGATAGCGTGGCCGCCTGGGCGCAAGCCAACGGCGTCAACGTGATGGCCGCCGAGGGGCTGCACGATAAAATGCGCCGTCTGTTCGACAAACCCTACATCAGCGAAAACCCGGCCCAGGACGGCCTGCGCCAAATTATCGGGGCGCTGGCAAGCGGCAAACATGTCATTTTGTCCTTCGGACAGCACGAAAGTGACCTGGATTATTTATTCGTCTCCAATTTGCTGACTCGCAAAATCCGCGAGGCGTGGGAGGCGCGCACCAACCAATTTCGCGGGCACGGCGGGCCGGAACCGCGTCCGCTGGTGATTGTGGTGGAAGAAGCCCACAAACTGCTCAACCGCGAAATGGCCGCCCAAACCACCTTCGCCACCATCGCGCGCGAATTGCGCAAATACTACGTCACCCTGCTGATTGTGGATCAGCGCCCCTCACAAATTTATGACGAGGTCATGTCGCAACTCGGCACGCGCATTTGCGGCTGGCTGGGAGACGACCTCGACATTCAGGCGGCGCTTTCCGGCCTGGCAGGGCGCGACTCGCTGCGCGGCATGTTGGCGCGGCTGCAGCCCAAAGAGGAAGTCTTGCTGCTGGGCTGGGGCATTCCCATGCCGCTGCCGGTGCGCTCGCGGCGCTATGACGGGCAGTTTTGGCAGGAATTGCTGGGAAAAAGCCGTCCCGGCAGCGTGACCGAAAAAATGAGCCAGTTGTACAACCCCTAATTTCCCTGTGGCGCAGTAGCGCAAGTCAGAGACTTGCGCCACAAAGACGCGGCCCTGGTTGAAATCACCGCCGCAATGAGATAGAAACAGACGCTGAAAAGATGGCTGTGGTAGAATCGCGGCACCATGCAAAGCGCCGACCCGTCCTCTCCACCCCCGCCGCCTGGCATTATTCCGGCGCTGACCGCTGGTTTTAACGCTGTCGCCGCCCAGGTAGGGGTGATTTTATTTCCAGTCGGTTTGGATGTTTTTTTTTGGCTCGGGCCGCGCCTGCAGGTGGCGCAGCTGATGGCGCCCATTTTGCAGGAGTTTAAAAACCTGGACGCCGAAACCGCCCAAACCCTGAATACCCCGCTGATTATCGGTTTCTGGCAAAATTTCAGTCTCTTCAGCCACATGCGCACCTTTCCGCTCGGCGTTTTCAGCCTGATGAGCCTCAACATGATGGCAGATTCGCCGCTCGGCGCCCGACCAGTCTGGGAACTGCCCAATTTTCTGACGGCGGTCGACGCCTGGATGGTCATCAGCCTGGTCGGCTGGACGCTGGGCGCGCTCTATTTCTCGGCAGTGGCGCGCGCGGCGCTGCCAGGTGAACCGCCAATCAGCCAGATGCGCGCCACGCTGCACGGGATTTTACTCGCCGGGCTGTGGGCCGCGCTGGCGCTGGCAGCCGGGATTTTCTTTTTGTTTTTGGTCGGCATCTTGATGGCCATCAATGCCGTGCTGGGTCTGCTGGTCGGCCTGATTGGTTTGTTCATCGCCGCCTGGCTTTTCCTCCCCATTTATCTATCGTCCTATGGAATTTTCACCGCGGGAGAAAACCCATTGCGCTCGCTGTGGAGCGGGCTGCGGCTGATGCGCTACGGCCTGCCCACCGTGACATTTTTCGCGCTGGCCGCAATGGTGCTTGGTTCGGGGCTGGACACTCTCTGGCGCATTCCCCCCGCCGATTCGTGGCTGACGCTGGTCGGCATTTTGGGTCACGCCTTCGTCAGCAGCGGGCTTTTGGCGGCCAGTTTCATCTACTACCGCGAAATGAGCGCCTGGATTGAGGCAGCCACGCGCTGGCTGCAAAAATCACACCTCAGCGCCGGGTAACATTTCGACTTTATCAAGGAGTTTTTCAGTGGTACAACCTGCCAACTACGATGCCAACAGTATTCAAGTTCTGGAAGGACTGGAAGCAGTACGCCGCCGCCCTGGAATGTACGTGGGCGGCACCGATTTAAAGGCCCTGCATCACCTGGTTTACGAGGTGGTGGATAACGCCATTGACGAAGCCCTGGCGGGCGCCTGCGACCGGATAGAAATCGCCATTCACCCCGATTCCTCTGTCAGCGTCACGGATAACGGACGCGGCATTCCAGTGGATATTCACCCGGAAAAGAAAATCTCGGCGTTGACGGTGGTGATGACGGTGCTCAGCGTCAACGGTGTCGTCGCCAGGCAATCGGTAATTTTGAACGACTTCAAATC
>JAVHNW010000126.1:14387-19886 GCA_036169755.1 bacterium
TTTCTGGCGGGCTGCACGGCGTGGGCGTTTCAGCGGTCAATGCCCTGTCGGAGTGGCTGGAAGTGGAAGTTCAGCGCGAGGGCAAACTTTATTTTCAGCGTTTCGAGCGCGGTCACCCGATTGAGCCGGTCAAGGTCATCGGCAAAGCCAAAGAGGGCGTTACCGGCACGCGCATCACCTTCAAATTTGACCCAACCATTTTCAAGGATGAACTCGATTTTCGCTTCGATACGCTGCTGCAGCGCTTCCGCGAGATGGCTTTTGTTACCCGCGGGGTGACCATCCATTTTGTGGATGAACGCTCCAGCCGCGAGATGATGTTTTACTTCGAGGGCGGCATCACCTCGTTTGTGCGCTATCTCAATCGCAACCGTGAGACCCTGCATCCGGTGGTTTTTGTCGAAAAAACAGTGGAAGGCATCGGCATTGAAGCCGCGGTGCAGTACACAGATGCCTTCACCGAGTCGGTGTATTCGTTTGCCAACACCATCAATACGATTGACGGTGGAACGCACATGACCGGCCTGCGCTCGGCGCTGACTCGCGTGGTCAACGATTACGCCCGCAAAAACAGCCTGCTGAAAGATGCCGACCCCAATTTTAGCGGGGATGACACGCGCGAAGGGCTGACCGGCATCGTCAGCATCAAACACCCCGACCCGCAGTTTGAGTCGCAGACCAAAGTAAAACTGATGAACCCGGAAGTGCAGACCTACGTCATGCAAGTGGTGGGCGAGGCCTTCAGCACTTTTTTGGAGGAAAACCCCAGCGCGGCCAAAGCCATTATCGCAAAATGCCTCACCTCTTCGCGCGCGCGCGATGCGGCCCGCAAGGCGCGCGACCTGGTCATCCGCAAATCGGCGCTGGAAAGCATGACGCTGCCCGGCAAACTGGCCGACTGCTCGGAGAAAGATTCATCGAAGACGGAACTGTACATCGTGGAAGGCGACTCGGCAGGCGGCTCGGCCAAACAGGGGCGCGACCGGCACTTTCAGGCGATTCTGCCCCTGCGCGGGAAAATCCTCAACACCGAGCGCGCCCGCCTCGATAAAATTTTGGGCAACAATGAAGTCAAATCGCTGATTTCGGCGCTCGGCACCGGCATCGGCGACTCCTTCGATTTGACCGGCCTGCGCTACGGACGCATCATCATCATGACCGATGCCGATGTGGACGGCAGCCACATTCGCACCCTGCTGCTGACTTTTTTCTTCCGCTACATGCCCAGCCTGATTGATGACGGCCATCTCTACATTGCCCAGCCGCCGCTCTATCGCATCGAACATAAAAAACAAGTGCGCTACGTCTACGCTGACGCCGATAAAGATAGCTACCTCGAAGCGTTGGGCAAAGACAGCGAAAAAGCCAGCCTGCAGCGCTACAAGGGTCTGGGCGAAATGAACCCAGAACAATTGTGGGAAACCACCATGGACCCGGCAAATCGCACCCTGCTGGTGGTGGGCGTGGAAGACGCCGCCGAGGCCGACCGCACCTTCGATATGTTGATGGGCGACGCAGTTGACCCGCGCCGAAAATTCATTCAAACCCACGCAAAAAAAGTTCGCAACCTGGATATTTAGTTTTGCCTGCGAGGCCCCATGAATGAGTCGCAATCGTTTACCAATCGAGTGCAAGTAGCGCTCAACCGCCTGGCGTTAGGCTATCAGCTGATTGTGGCGGCGGCCTATGTCTTTCTATTGATTGCGGCCTATCAATACTACACCACGCCGTTTTTGGGGGCGTTTTTTGAACATACAATGCTGATCAACGACATTGTCCCCTTGCAGCGCGACTGGCAAATTTACAAAAATGGCGGCGAATTTGGCGACCAGCTGCTAGCCATTAACGGCGAGCCGGTCAAAAACGCCACCGCCCTGCGGGAGACTCTGCGGCGTTACTACCCCGGCGAAAGCGTCACCGTCACCCTACGCTCGCGCGCCGGAGCCATTAAAGAATTTCCAGTGGAATTGCACCAGTTTGGGCCAGATGATTTGCTGGCCTATTTGATTATTCCGCTGTTTGTCAGCATCGTCTTCATCGGCATCAGTTTTTGGATTTACAGCCTGCGGCGCAACGAAACCTCGGGGCGCGCGTTTGCGCTGGTGGGGTCATCGGTTGCCGCTGTCACCGCGGGGCTGTTTGATTTGTACACCACCCATTATCTGACGGCGCTGTGGACACTTTCCGTGCCCATGGTCGGCGCAGCGCTCATCCACCTGGGGCTGGTTTTTCCACAGGAAGCGCGCGTGGTTTCGCGCTACCCCTTCCTGCGCTGGATTGGCTATCTGCTGGCGTTGGTCTTGACGCTGGCCGCGCTGCCAACCCTCTATAATTTTGCCGAGCCTTACGCCTACCTGAAGGCCTGGCAAAACACCTATCTTTTTACCGCGCTGGGCATTTTATTTTTCCTGCTGATTATGCTCTACCGCCTGTTGCCCAATGCCTCGCCGGTGGTGCGCCAGCAGGCGCGAACCATCCTTTTCGGCGCAATTCTGGCTTTCAGCCCAATTGCGTACTACTTATTCCGCGCGGCCTTTGCTTTTGTCCTGTTCGACACGCGCTACTTTTTACCCATTGTCCTTTTCCCCATCGTCACTGGTTACACCGTGCTGCGCTTCCGCCTGGTGCGTACCGATTATGTGATGGGGCGCAGCGTGTTATACGCCGTGTTGACCATGCTCGCCATCAGCGGGTACGTTTTGCTCTCACTGGGTCTCAGCCTGATTTTTGGAATCGCCATGCGCCCCGATAACCCGGTATTAATCGGGCTGATGGTTTTTCTGGTCGTCCTGCTGCTCAACCCGGTGCGCCTGCGCCTGCAAGAAATCATTGACAGCCTGTTCTTCCGCGGAGAACGCGCTCACCAACAGCGCCTGGCCGGGTTTACCCGCGCGCTGACCATGGCCGTGGACGCCCCCGATGTCTTGCGTACCCTGCGCCAGCAAATCAGCATGAGTTTGCTGCCGGGTTCCCTGCACACCTACATTTACGACCTGGTTAACGACCAGTACATTCCAACATCCGATGAAAACGGAAACCCCACCAGTGACGTTTTATTTTCTGCCAACAGCCCGCTCGTTCAAACCCTCGGACAGGAACGACTGCCCTTGTTTGTGGACGAAAGCCATATGCCCGCCTCCATTCAGGCCGAACGCGGACGGGTGGCGCTGCTCGGCGCGCAAATTTTCATTCCCCTGCCCGGACGCGAGCGGCTGATTGGCTGGGTGGCGCTCGGCGAGCGTCTTTCGGGCGAGGCCTACGCCAGCCACGACATCGCCTTTTTGGAGGCGCTCGGCAGCCAATCTGCAGTGGCCCTGGAACGTTCACAAATTCTGACCACCATGCAGCACCGCATGACCGAAATGAACGCGCTGGCGCGCATTTCACAGGGCATCAACATCACCATCAATTTTGACGATGTGCTGGAACTCATTTACGCCCAAACCATCCAAATCGTCCCCGGCTCCGATTTTCACCTCACCCTCTACAACAAAACCGGCCAAAATTTTTACTACGCTTTCTATCTGGAAAATGACGAGCGCATGCCACAGCGCGAAAACAGCCCGCTGCTTCCCAAAAGCACGCTCGACCAGGAAATTGTGCTGACGCGCCGCGCCATTTCGACGCAGGATTACACCGCCCAATGCCAGGCGATGGGCGTAACGCCGCATGTGCGCGGCCTGTTCGCCGCGATGGGCGTTCCGCTCAACACCGGCTCGGAAACCATCGGCGCGCTGAGCATTGCCTCGCGTGACCCAGCGGTAAGTTACACCAGCGCCCAAATGGAACTGCTCCAGTCCATCGCCGACCAGACTTCCGGCGCAATTGTCAAAACCCGCCTGTTGCAAGAAACGGAACGCCGCGCCCAACAACTTTCCATTTTGAATGTCATCACCCGCCAGCTGACTTCCACGCTGGAACTACAGCCCCTGCTGAAAAATATTCTCGAAAATGCGGTCAACATTCTCAACAGCGAGGCCGGGACGCTTTTCCTGGTGGACCAACAAACGGACGAGTTGATTTTCCAGGTCACAGTCGGCCCGGCGGCGCCCAATTTGGCCGGACAGCGCTTGCCCGCTGGAACGGGCGTGGTGGGCAAAGCCGTGGTTAATCATCAGCCGGTGATCGTCAATGACGTGCAGGCCACCGCCACCTGGAACGCGGATACCGATAAACAAACCGGATTCATCACTCGCGCCATTCTGGTCGTTCCAATGGAAGTGAAAGAACGGGTAATTGGCGTTATCGAAATCATCAACAAAAAAGACGGGCTGCCCTTCGGAGACGAAGACCAAAACCTGCTCTCGGCCTTTGCCGGTCAGGCGGCGGTGGCGATTGAAAATGCGCGCCTGTATACCATGACCGACCAGGAATTGACAGCGCGTGTAGAAGAACTCTCGGTTATGCAGCGCATTGACCGCGAGTTAAACGCCAGCCTGGAAGTGGAACGCGCCATGCGCATCACGCTCGAATGGGCGATGCGCCAATCACACGCCGAAGCCGGGTTCATCGGTTTTGTGGCCGAAAAGGGTGTGCAGGTTATGGCGCACCAGGGCTTCACCAAAGAAATGGAAGCATACCAGGAGGATTACCTCTCGCTCGACCATCCCGCCATCAGCGAGGTGATTGCCAGCGGGCAGGCGCGCCGCATTGTGATGGACAACGCCGGGGCGATGGGCGCTTTTCTCAACGGAGCCAGCAGCCAGCTGGTAATTCCCATTCGGCGCGAGTCAACCGTCATCGGCTTGTTTTTGCTGGAAAGCAGCGCGGCGGACCGTTTTCAGCAGGATATGATCAACTTCCTCAGCCGCCTCTCCGACCACGCCGCCATCGCCATCGCCAACGGCCAGCTGTACGCCGAAGTGCAGGCCGCCAATGTGGCCAAGAGCGAGTTTGTTTCGTTTGTGGCGCACGAGTTGAAAAACCCGATGACTTCCATCAAAGGCTACGCCGAATTGCTGGCTTCCGGCGCAGTCGGCTCGATTACCGATATGCAGTCCAATTTTCTCAACACCATTCGCTCCAACACGGAGCGCATGAAAACCATCGTGGAAGATTTGAACGATAATTCCAAAATTGAGGCCGGGCGTATGCGGCTGGATTTCCGCGCGGTGGATGTGGCGGAACTGGTGGAAGACGCAGTGCGTTCCATTTCCAAACAAATTGACGAGAAAAAACAAAGCGCGGTGGTCAACATCCCCAGCTCTTTGCCCAAAATTTGGGCCGACCGCACCCGCATCAGCCAGGTGCTGGTCAACCTGGTCAGCAATGCCCACAAATACACGCCCGAAAGCGGCGAAATTCTGGTCAACGCCGAGCGCTCGGATAATATTTGGGACCCACAGGGTTCGCCGCAGGTGGTTCACATTTGGGTCAAAGACAACGGCATCGGCATCAGCCCGGAAGACCAGAAGAAAATTTTCCAGAAATTTTTCCGTTCCGAGGACGACCAGGCGCGCAAATCGCCAGGCACCGGCCTGGGGCTGAACATCACCCGCA
>JAVHNW010000127.1:0-4421 GCA_036169755.1 bacterium
GGCTTCACTGAAGTAGTTGGTGAATTTGGGTTTGCGTTCTTCCTGCTTTTCGCCCACCGGGTAAATCCACTCGAAGGGCAGGCGGGTGGCAATCGGCAGCAGCAGGGCGGCGATGATTTTGATTTGTTTATCGGTGTGCAGCGGGATGGGAATATCCAGCGAGAAGAGCATGTCGCCAAAGGTGCAATTAAAGCCCGCGTCCAGGAAGGAGCGGGTCAGGCCCCAGCGGTCGGCGCCGGTCATCACCAGGGCGCGTTTCCCCATTTTCTCAACATAGCCGCCCAATTTCTCCAACACAAACGGCGCGGCTTTGTTTTCCAGCGTGTTGCGCAGGCCAGAACCATCCACCACCGGTGTTTTTTTGATGAAGCGCACCATCGGCTGAACGGAGTGGAATTTGTACCACTTGCCGTCTACGAGAATGCCCAAATCGCCGCCGCCCACGCCAAAGGCGTCCACTTTGCCATCGAGTTCCTGGTATTTGCGCGCGGCGGCTTCCATGTCGCCATCGGTGCCGATGCGCTCAATGCTGATTTTTTCGCCCAGCAGGGTCACTTCAACGGCTTTGTTGCGCTTGGACGAACCAATGCTGACACTGACTGCTTTTTTCATGGGATTCTCCATTCTCTGTAACCGATTTATTACCCAAAAAAGGCTAGTACGGCTGCGCCAGCAGGTCGTTTAACACCGTTTGTGAATTTTCGTTGATGGCTTTGTGCTGGCTGTTGCCGTGACTATCCATCGTCACCACCACCGGAAAATCTTTGACATCAATCACCCACAGCGCTTCTGGCACGCCAAACTCCAATTTATAGACGCCCAACACTTTTTTGACGCTCTGCGCGATGTAGGAGGCCGCGCCGCCGATGGCGTGAAAATAAACCGCCGGGGTTTCCTGGCAGCCTTGCAGCGTCTTCGGCCCCATGCCGCCCTTGCCGATGACACCTTTCAGATTGAAATGTTTCATCACCTCGGCCTGATACGGCTCCTCGCGGATGGAGGTGGTCGGCCCGGCGGCGACAAATTTGTAGGCTTTGGTATCCAGCCCGCTGACAACAGGGCCGCAGTGATAAATCAACGCGCCGTTGAGCAATTTTTTGAGTTCCTCGTAGGTCTGCAAATCGTCGCCCTGCGGAGCGCGGGTCTTGCGGATGAAGGTATCAATCATCCATTTATGGGCGGCATCGCGCCCGGTCAGCATGACGCCGGTCAGCAGAACCGGTTCGCCCACTTGGAGCGAGCGGATGGTTTCATCATTGATGGGAAGGTTAATTTCTTTCATCATCATTCTCCTGATTCCTAATCATACGTCACAGTTTCGCCGCTCACCGTCATTTTGCGGCGGCGGTAGGCCCAGCACATGTAGGAAACCGAGACGAAAAAGGAGGCGGGCAGGCGGTGCATCCCCTTGATTTTGGTATCAATGACGGTGGTGTTGCCGCCGAAACCCATCGGCCCAATGCCCAGGGTATTGGCCTCGCTGGTCAGACGTTCCTCCAGCGCGGCCAGTTGCGGGTCGGCGTTGCGCGTGCCGAGTTTGTCGAACAAAACTTCCTTCGAGCCGTAGTAGGAGGAGCCCCGGTCGCCGCCGATGGCGACTCCCAAAATTCCCGGAGCGCAGCCCTGCCCCTGAGCGCGCTGCACCGCATCGAGGACGACTTTGCGTACCCCGGCCAGGTCGCGCCCGGCGCCGAGGCGGCTGTCGGGCAGCGAATACTGCGCCCCCACATTTTCACAGCCGCCGCCCTTGAGCATCAACTCAATCGTCAGTGTTTCGCCTTCCACCTCGTCAAAATGGACGGAGGGAAAATCTTCGCCGCCCAGGTTATTGCCACTGTTTTTGTCGTAGACAGCGTCCACCGCGTTGGGGCGCATGTACGAGCGCTGGGTGGCTTCGGCCAGCGCCGCGCGGATTTGTTCCTTCAGTTTGCGCGTGCTCCAGCCTTCGGGGTAGTGGACGTAGAAAATGGGTGTGCCAGTATCCTGACAAATCGGCGTCGATTCGGCCCGCGCCAGTTCGACATTTTTCAGCACGGTTTCCAATGCGCCGCGCGCCGCCGAACCGGGGGCTTCATTTTCCAGCGAGGCGCGCAGACGCTGCTCCACATCTGCGGGCAGGTTGGTGGCGGTACGGCGAATCAATTCCAAAATCTTTTCGGTTAAGTCGGGTTGCATACAGCCTCCTTGATTATTTTGTTACGGTTACTGTTAGCACAAAGCGGTTTTGCCCGCCGAGTTTGTATTTGTATTCTTCATCTCCGCGCAGAAAGTCAAATTCGGCGCGCTTGTTTTCGTTGGCCCATTGCAGCAGGTAGCCCAGCAAAACCCAGCCGGGGCTGAGTTCCATAAAATTACGGTCGAGGCCGGTATTGTAAACCCAGATGCGGTTGGCATAATCAAAGTTGATGTAGCCGCAGGCTTTGTGGCCGTCAATTTCCAGAAAGGCCAATTGCAGCCACCCGGCGCGAAAAGCGGCGTGCAGCGATTGCGCCATGTGGTCACGCATCGATTCGGTCAAAAATTCATTTTTGGCCGCTTCATGTGTCATCAGCTGCAAAAAGGCTTCAATTTCACTTTCCAGCGTGGTTTCGTCTTTGACGATGTACCAGCGGATGGCGCGGCCACTTTCTTCGGCGCGGCGCATTTTTCGGCGCAGTTCGTGACGTTGTTTTTTGTCTATGCCTTCCAGGTAGCGTTCAAAATCGCCGGGCAGGGAAATGAAGGGGGTGGGTTGATAGATTTTCTGGGCGTAGCGCCAGCCGCGCCGCTCGGCCTCGGCTTGCAGAACGGCCAGGGTGGGCGACCAATCTGGCAGGTTGACCCATTCGAGCGCCGACCAATCCTCGGCGGGGGCCTGATCCAGCCGCGCGAGGAGCGCCGCCACAAAGGACTCTACATTTTGCGGGCGGACGATTAAATCCAAATGGTCCGAAATTTCCACGCTGCCCAGCAGCCAGATTTTGCCTTTGGCGAAAAAGAGCGGGGCGATGCCGACCAGCTGCCCGTCTTCTTCGGCGGTGTAAACCAGCAGGCGGGCGTTTTCATCCCATTCGCCGCCGCCGCGCGTGCGCCACCAGGTGCAGAGATATTCGTAGCGCAAAAAGGGGGCGTTGGTGACGCTTTCGGTCAGCAGTTCGTTCCAGGCGGCGGCGAGCGCCTCGAGGCTGTCGAAGGAGGTGTGCAGGGTCAAATGGAGGGGCTTCATTGAAAGAATTTTACCAGTATAATGAAACTCAAATGAGCCTCGACCTTAATCTCATCAGTCTCTATCGCGTCAAGGGCCAGGAAGCGCCGTTTTTGCCTGGCGTTCTGGCGCAAAATCCGCCGCGCCGCGCCGCACGCGGGCGCGAAAATGACCGCCTGTTAATTTATCTGCACCTGGGCGGCAACGTTCCCTTCAGCGCCGCCGAATACGCCCAGGTGACGGCCAAACTGGCCGAGCGTTTTTACAGCAGCGCCGGTTCGCTGACCTTTGCGCTCAAAAGCAGCGTGGAAGCGCTCAATGGCGTGCTGGCCGAGCGCAACATGCGCAGCACCGGCCAGGGAAAATATATTGTCGGCGCGTTAATGCTGGCCGCCCTGCGCGGCGATTTGCTTTACATGGTTCAATCTGGCCCGACCCGCGCGCTCTGGCTGGGCGCGCACGGCCAAAAAACATTTTATGACCCCGCTCTGGCGGGCAAAGGCTTGGGGTTGAGCCAAACCGCCCACATGTATTTTGCCCAGGCGCAGCTGCGCCCCAGCGACCGCCTGCTGTTTTGCGTCAACTTCCCGCCCGAATGGGAAGCCGCCGTCAGCGAAGAGCGCGGCCCGGCCTCGCTGGAAGGCACGCGCCGCCGGTTGACCATCGTCACCCAGGCCAATCTCAACGCCCTGTTAATTCAGGCGCTGGAAGGCGTGGGCGAAACCCGCCTTTTGCGTCCCGCCCCGCAGGACGCGCCATCAGAGGAAAAAGCGCCGGAAGCCGCCGCGCCGGAGAGCGTTTCCCCGCCCGCCCCCTCCCCGCTGAAAGCGGCCTCCGTTGATGAGGCCGAATCGCCCAACCCCGCGCTGGAAAATTCACCCGCGCCCGCCGACTTTACCGAAAGCCTGCCCGCTCACCCTCGCCCGATCCTGGCCCCGGCAGCCATCCCGCGCCGAGAGCGAAACCGCCGCCCCGCGCCGCTGCTGACCGAGGCCAACCGTCAGACGCTGAAAGACGCCGGACGCAGCGCCGCCCGCTTCTCGGCCCGCCTGATTCAATCGGCGCGGCAGTTCAGCCACAAAAGCGCCGCATGGCTGGCAAAATACAGCCCGCGCCTGCTGCCCGGCGATGACGAAAGCGAAAATCGGGCTTCCAACTCGTGGATGGTTTTCGCCGCGCTGGTGGTTCCCGTTCTCATTTTGACAATGGCGCTGGTCATTTACAGCGAAAAAGGCCG
>JAVHNW010000128.1:0-4386 GCA_036169755.1 bacterium
AACCGATACCGCCGCCCATGATCCGGTCGTTTTCAGCGGCGCCGGGACTCAGGTGGTCAGCACCACCTGGAGCGCCAGCCCGCCCGGAACCACCCTGTGGATGGAAATTTACATCGACTCGCCCAACCATCAACAATTTGGCCGCGCCACCTTCAGCTGCCCCTGATCCTTTGGCAGCCAAGGAGAAAAAATGAGAAAAACTAAAATCGCGGCGCCGATTTTCGCGCTGGCGCTGGCCGTCCTGGCCTGCAATTTGCCCGCGCCGCGGGCGGCCTCCCCCACCCAGGGCGCGGATTTTGCCTTTACGGCTGCCGCGCAAACAGTGGTCGCCCAACTGACAAATTCCACTTCGCCCACCCCGCCTGTTTTTGCGCCGACCGCCTTCTCAACCTTGCCGCCGCTTCCGGCCACCTTTCCGCCGATTGCCACCTCCATCCCCGCCACGCCAACGCCCCGGCCCTGTAATCTGGCTTCCTTTGTCGAAGACATCTCCATTCCCGATGGCAGCAAACTCGTCACCGGCGCAGCCTTCACCAAAACCTGGCGGCTGAAAAATATCGGCACCTGCACCTGGACTTCGGGCTACGTCCTGGTTTTTGAGCACGGCGACCAGATGAGCGGCCCCGCCACGCAGACCCTGACCACGGGGACGGTGGCGCCCGGCCAGACCCTGGACGTTTCCGTCAACCTGGTGGCGCCCGCCGCCCCCGGAACCTATCGCGGCGAATGGAAACTGCGTGACGCTGGCGGCGTTTTGTTCGGCCTGTCCACCGGCCCCTTCTGGGTGGAGATTAAAGCCCTCGCGCCCACCGCCACGCCGACAGAAACCTTCACCCCCTCCCCCTCTGGCGGAATCTACACCGCGCCGCTGGTTGTCGCGGAAAGCGGCTCGCTGCGCAGTTCTGGTGAAAAGTTAAGCGTCACCAACGTGGGTGATGTCGAAAGCAACGCCTCCTCGCAGGCCTTCCTCAGTTTTGACCTGTCTGGCTTGCCCGCCGGAGCCATGATTACCGAAGTCAAAGTCAACTTCAGCAACTATGACATGCTCGGCGACCCATTTGGCGGCCTGGGATGCCTGCGCATCTACACGCAAGATTATGGCGCTCTCGATGTGGCAGATTTCTTCAGCGGTTCGCCGCTGGGGGCGCTTGCCCGCTGGTGCAGCCCCGCCGACCTCAGCGCCGAAGCAGTCGCCGCCGATTTGAAAGCGGCCATCCAGGCCAAAGTTGGCGCAACGCGCGCGCAGTTCCGCGCTCAATTCAACGACACCGCCAGCGATAATGATGGCATCGCCGACATGGCGCGGCTGGGCGCGAACATCAAACTCATCATCAAATACACCCTGCCGTAAAAATCTGATAACTGCTCAGCCGTCTGGCTTTCCAGCCTGTCCCGGCGGGACGCTACGCAGTCCCTGCCTCATGCCATGGAAGTCGGCTACAAGCCGACTTAATGAGCCCGAAGGGCTTTCTTTTATGCTGAGGCAGGGCTTAAGCCCGCCGAAGCGGGCGCAGCCTGAGCAGTCACAAAATCTGTAAAAAAAGAGTGGAGTGGCGAAAACGCCACTCCACTCTTTTTTTGTTCTGCGCACTCAGCCTCGCAGCAGCGTCACCCCAAAAACCAGATACACTGCCAGCGCCAGCAGGCCCGCGCCGTTTGAAATCAGGGGAAAACGCCCGCTCGTGATGAAGAAAATGGCCAGCAGCACCCAAGCCAGCGTATGAAACCAGCGCAAAATAAAATGCGTGCCAAAAGAGCGCGCCTCCTCCCCGGCCCTGGGTTTGGGCCAAACAAAAATCCAGACGGCTGAAATCCCGTAACAAATTAACCCTAAAAGTGGGGTCGGAATTCCCAGAAAACTCGACATTCTCAATCTCCTTGTCGCTGCGTCCCGTTTTTACAAACGGATAATATAGCCGCAATAGTCACATTTAACAGAATCCTGACCGCGCAAAACCACCTGGCTGAGATTCGCGCCGCAGGAGGGACACTGCGCCGGCAGGGCGCGCACTTTGTCCACGGCGGCCTGGTCGAGGGCAATGGCGCGAGTTTTATCAAATTCCTTGCTTTTTGCCAGGTTGAGCAGGCGCAGCCACTCGGCGCCTTCCTGCCAAAGATGCAGATGAATCGCCTGCAAGTCGGCGCCCGCCCCAAAGCGCAGATCGAGGTGATCTTCGTTTTTCATCATCCCCTGCTTGCTGGCTTGAGCCTCCTCGAAAAATGCCAGTGGAATTTCCCAGCGCAGCGCCTGCACTTTTTCTTTGGCAGTGGTGATGAAAAGCACTTTTTTGGTGGCGACTTCCTCCTTTTGCTCAAAAATCAGACGCTGGTCGGTTAAATACAAAACGCCTTCGGGGTCGTCATCACGTTCTTTGACATCCTTGCACCAGACCGCCTTGACCGCCATGATTCCGCTTTCTGTGGGCAGAAGTTTGAAGCAGGCCTCTGCCAGTTGATTGAGCATCCATTCGAGCTCATCGAGATGCCTTTTCACCGCGGAAAACTGCCGGCTGAAAGTGTCGTACATCCCGCCAATTTGGCGCTCTGCCGCCGAAACTTTGCTATCCTGAGTGCCAATTTCGGCCTCCAGCCGGTCAAGAATTCCCTTGGCTGCGGCTGGGTTGGCTTTGACGGCAGCCGCCTGGCCCAATAAACTTTCCAGCGCGCGCATTCCGTTTTGCAGAGCAGCCGCCTGCAGGTTAATCTGCGAATTGACTGTTGCGCTCAAGCCACGCCACTGACTGACAAAATCAACCGCCTGGGTTTCAAGGATTTTCTCGAAAGCGTAGCCTTTTTCGCGCAAGCCGGCGATTCTCTGCGCCATGCCGCTGACGTTGGTCGTCAAATCTTCCACCGCATCGCGGGCGCGACTCAGCCGCGCGCCATCCTGCAGCCAGCCAACTTTTGTTTTGAGCGAAAATAATCTGCTTTCAGTTTCCTGCGCCGGGACGGTTGGGGTCATGAATCTCTCCTTGGGGTGGGTAATTTTTTGCCGGGTAAATACATCATAACTTTTGGGGCGGCTCTTCGTCCATAAAAGTATAGTACAAAAGCCGCGTGGTAGAATACCTTAAAACAACGACCCAAAAGTGATGCAGAATGAATCCCATAAAAACCTACCTTTCCACCATTCGTTTTCTCGCCGCAGACGCCGTTCAGCAGGCCAATTCCGGGCATCCCGGCCTGCCGATGGGCGCAGCGGCCATCGCCTACACCGTTTGGATGCGGCATTTGCGCCATAATCCGCAAAATCCCAAATGGCCCAACCGCGACAGGTTCATCCTCTCCGGCGGACATGGCTCGGCGCTGCTCTATGCCCTGCTTCATCTAACTGGCTACGACCTGCCGCTGGACGAACTCAAACACTTTCGCCAGTGGAACAGCCTGACCCCCGGCCACCCAGAATTTGGCCTGACCCCCGGCGTGGAATGCACCACCGGGCCGCTCGGCGCGGGTTTTTCCAATGGCGTTGGCATGGCAATTGCCGAAGCGCACCTGGCCGCCGAATTTAACACGCCAGAATTTCCCATTCTGAATCATTTCACCTACGCCCTGGTCACGGATGGCGATTTAATGGAAGGCGTCGCCGCTGAAGCCGCCTCGCTGGCCGGGCATTTGCAACTGGGCAAATTAATTTATCTCTACGACGACAATCACATTTCCATCGAGGGCGCCACCGACATTGCTTTTACCGAAGACCGCCTGGCGCGCTTCGCCGCCTATGGCTGGCAAACCCTTTCTGTGGCGGATGGCAATGACGTGGAGGCGATTGACGCCGCCATCCGCGCCGCCAAAGCCGACCCGCGCCCCTCGCTGATTGCCGTCCGCACGACGATTGGTTTTGGCCTGCCGACCCGCTCCGGAACGTCCAAGGCGCACGGCGAGCCACCCGGCGAGGCAGAACTCAACGCGGCCAAACAGGCCGCCGCCTGGCCGCTGGAGCCGAAATTCCACCTCCCCGCCGAAGCGCTGACGCATTTCCGCACCTCCCTGCAGCGCGGCGCAGAATTTCAGGCCGAGTGGCAGAAAAAGTTTGACGCCTACCGCGCTGCCTTCCCCGAAAAAGCCGCCGAACTGACTCGCCGTCTGGACGGCCAACTGCCTGCAGGCTGGGATTCTGATTTGCCGGTTTTCCCGGCAGACGCCAAAGGCATGGGCTCGCGGGTCGCTTCGGGCAAGGCGCTCAATCATTTCGCCGCCAAAATCCCCGAACTTTTGGGCGGCTCCGCCGATTTGGCGCCCTCCAACAACACCAAACTGGATGGTCTGGGCGATTTTCAGCCCGATACCCCCGCCGGGCGCAACCTTCATTTTGGCGTGCGTGAGCATGGCATGGGCGGCATCGTCAACGGCATGGCCTATCATGGCGGCCTGCGCCCATTTGGC
>JAVHNW010000129.1:0-4370 GCA_036169755.1 bacterium
AACGCCATGACGACTCTCCATCAGACTGAATGGTTATCGCTGTCAGACGCGGCGCAGCTGCTGGGCGTACATCCTTCCACCGTGCGCCTGTGGTCGGATAAAGGCATCCTCCCCACACACCGCACCTCCGGCGGACATCGCCGCTATCGCCGCGCGGAAGTGGAGTTGTGGATGCAAACCGCGCACCCAGAACATGAGCCAGAGCCGCTGTCGGCCTTGCAAAACGCTGTCGGACAAATCCGAATGCAGGTGGCCGATGGGCGGCTGGAAGCGGAACCCTGGTACATTAAATTGGATGAGCAGGCGCGCGGACAGTACCGCACCAGCGGCATGTTGTTGGTGCGCGGGCTGATGGCGTACATGGCCTCTGATGCGGCGCAGGATGAAAGCGAGGCCTACTCGCTTGGCTATGAATACGCCTCGCGCGCGCGCCGCTACGGGCTGAATACTGTGGAGGCAACCCGCGCTTTTTTGTTCTTTCGAACAATTTTATTGGAGGCGATGTTGACCGCCTATGACCACGCCAATGTACAACCGGGGATGGCCTGGGGGCGCATTCTGAACAAAATGCACCAGTTTACCGACCAGATTTTGGTACATTTATTGGAAACCTATCAACTTTTGGAAGGCAAGTAGACCCTGGAAATAAAAACGCGCGTCAGGTTTGGCCTGACGCGCGTTTTTTGCAACTGTTATTGTGGCAAAATGACCCGAGAGTCGTCATAATCCTGTTTGTGAAATAAGACATTGACCAGGCTAATCGGCAGAAAAATCAAAACCAGCGCAACGACAACAATCACAAAAATGGGGTCCATAAAAAGCTCCTTTCATGCCCTGCTCTACGCAGCCGACAGAGAAAAAGACGCGTCAAATGCTCCGTTTGTTCCTTGCTTAATGAAACACCTTTTGCTCTCCATCGGCGCATTACAGAACCCTGACAGGCGCACGACAGATTTGCAAGGGGAATTTCATTCTGCCGGAAGCCAAAAGCGTTCCCACTGCGAATGCTGGCGCAGGCAAAATTCGGCGCGCGGAAAAAGCTGATTGAGCGGGGCGCCCGCTAGCGGCGTCAGTTCATCATTCAGCGCGGGGTCGGCGATGCGCCCAAAAATGCGGCTGCGAAACAGCGCCAGCCAATCCGGCAGGCGGACGGCGCGGGCAGCGTTGACGGCCACAATCGGCCACAGCCCGGCGCGCGGGCCATAGCGCAGCAGGTAGAGCAGATTTTCGCGGGCAGAATCTTCAAAATGCAGGGCAGAGTCGAGCCCGTCCAGGAGAAAAAGCAAATAACGGCCATCGCCGCCGCGCTCAACCCATTCGGCCAGCTGCGCCAGCAAGTCGGCTGCGCGGGCGTCATAGGCCGGGAAAACGTTGACGGCGGGCGAAAGGACTTGCCATTCGCCGGGGAAATCTGTCAGGACGGTAATGCCCATCGCGCGCGGAGAATTCATCCGCAGGCTGGAGCGCGCCAGGGTTTGCAAAAAATGGGTTTTCCCGCTGCCCCGGTCAGCCACGACCAACGCCGCGCCGCTGGCCGGTTGATTGAGGCGCAGCAGAATCGGGCGGCCATCGCCTGCCACACCCAAAAGTGTGGAGTGGGGAGGAATCGGCCCCATGTGCGCCAGCACCTCGTCCAGCCGCGGAAAAACCGCCTGAGCGGGCAGTTCTGCGCCCAATTCAAGTTGAACTTCCTGCAGGGCGCGCAGGGCCAGGGCAAAGCTTTCAAAGCGTGGCATGGGAAATCCTATTTTCGTACATTTGTTCTATTATATAGCGTTTCCCGTAAAATTCAAGGGCGATTAAATCAAGTACAATCAGCCGGTCTTTCTCTCTTCCACTTCTTCATCCTATGAATTTTCTTTCCCTGCTTCCAATTTTTTATGGCCTCGGAGCGGCCATCGCCTGGGGCGCGGGCGATTTCGCCGGGGGGCTGGCCGCGCGCCGCAGCAATGCGCTGGCCGCTGTTTTTCACGCCGAATGGCTGGGGCTGGCGGCGGTTCTGGCCGTCACCCTGCTGGCGGGCGAGCCGCTGCCCGGCCTGCGCGCCAGCCTGATGGCGTTGGCCGCCGGAGCGATCGGCTCGCTGGCGCTGGTGATTTTGTACAAGGCCATGGCCGAGGGACAAATGAGCGTGGCAGCGCCTGTTTCGGCGCTGCTGGCAGCCAGCCTGCCGGTGATGGTGGAAAGTTTTTTGCGCGGCCTGCCCGGCCTGCCCACTCAAATTGGCTTCGCGCTGGCGTTGGCCGCCGTCTGGCTGATTGCGGCGGGCGAAGAAGGGCAGCTGCTGCGTCAACTGCGCAATTGGCGCCAACTGCGTCTGCCCCTGTTTTCAGGAATCGGCTTTGGGCTGTATTTCGTTTTGATTAATCAGGCCGGGCAGGAAGGTACGCTCTGGCCGCTGGTGATTTCGCGCACAGGCGGCGTGCTGATTTTGCTGGCCTACGTTGGGCTGACGCGCGCCCCGCTGAAACTTGAGCGCCCGGTCTGGCCGCTGGCCGCGCTGAATGCAACCCTCGATGTGACCGCCAATGGTTTTTATGTGCTGGCCAGCCAGGTCGGGCGCATGGATGTGGCCGCAGTCATCAGTTCGCTCTACCCAGGGCTGACGGTTCTGCTGGCCTGGCTGATTTTGAAGGAGCGCATTCATCACCGGCAGGCAATTGGGATTGGGCTGGCGCTGACAGCCATTATTCTGATTGCCATGTAAAAAGGAAAGCCCATGGGAAAACTAAACGGCAAAACTGCCATCATCACCGGCGCCACCAGTGGAATTGGCCGCGCCACAGCGCTTTTATTTGCCGAGGAAGGCGCTCAACTGGTTTTTACCGGCAGACGCTCTGAGCGGGGACTCGCCCTGGAGGCGGAATGCCGGCAGCGGGGAGGGCGCGCGCTGTTTGTCGAGGCCGACCACACCCGCAGCGAGGACTGCCTGCGAGTGGTGACCTCTACCCTGCAGGCCTTCCATCAAATTGATATTTTGTTCAACAACGCGGGCATCGTCACCCAGGGCACGGCGGAAACCACCACCGAGGAAGATTGGGCCGCCACCCTGGCGCTGAATGTGACCGCCGTCTGGCGCATGTCCCGGCTGGTGATTCCCGCCATGCGGCAGGCGGGCGGCGGAGCAATCGTCAACAACGCCTCCGACTGGGCGGTGGTCGGCGCAAAAGGCGCACTGCCCTACGCCGTCAGCAAAGGCGCAGTGGCGCAAATGACCAAAAGCATGGCGCTCGACCACGCCCACGAAAATATTCGCGTTAACGCAGTTTGCCCCGGCGACACCTTTGTCGAACGCTGGCTGGAAAAAGGCTACTTTGAAGGGTCAGCGCCGGTGACGCTGGAAGCGGCGCAGGCCGAAGCAGCGGCAGCCCTGCCGATGAAACGCTTTGGCCGCCCTGAAGAAATTGCCCGCGCCGTGCTCTTCCTGGCTTCGGACGACTCATCCTTCGTCACCGGCCACCTGCTGCTGGTAGACGGCGGCAACACCGCCCAATAGGAATTTACCCATGCCCGCCGACAAATCCCTGGCCGAAAGAGTTTCCGAACTGGATGGAATGCGCGGACTGGCAATTTTGCTGGTGCTGATTTATCACATTTTGCGCCTCAACCCGGTTCCCATGCAGGGAAAAATTTTCAGCGGCCTGCTGCGCTTCGCCGAAATGGGCTGGGCGGGCGTGGATGTGTTTTTCGTGCTTTCCGGTTTTTTGATTACCTCCATTTTGCTGCGCACCAAAAAACAGCCCGGCTACTTCAAAAAATTCTATGCCCGGCGCATCTTGCGCATTTTTCCACTCTACTACACCACCATCACGCTCATCTTCATCGCCATGCCGCTCATCAGCCCAGAACAAACCGAAATCACCCGCGCCACCTGGCCCTGGTATTATCTTTATCTGCAAAACTGGGGCAACGCCTTGAACCTCATTCCAACCATTTTTGCCATCGGCGCCACCTGGTCGCTGGCAATAGAGGAACAGTTTTACCTGTTTTGGCCGAGCGTGGTCTACTGGCTGGAAAGCAAAAAACTGGCCTGGGCCGCCGGGCTGCTGGCGCTTTTTTCACTCGCCCTGCGCCTGCTGATTGTCAAACGCTTTCGCAAACTGCTCGACTACAACAAATTTTTCTACTTCGCCACCATCACCCGCCTCGACTCGCTGCTGCTCGGCGCATTAATTGCCCTGGCTTTCCAATCCGAAACGCTCAAAAAATGGCTCAAAGCGTTGGCCGCGCCGGTTTTTGCGCTTTCCCTGGGGCTGATTATTTACTTCGCCTCGCGCAGGCCCGATTCGCCGCTGGTGGACAACTACCTGATGTACAGCTACGGCTACAGCGTCATCGCCCTCGCCAGCGCCGCGCTGATTGTGATGCTG
>JAVHNW010000130.1:0-4354 GCA_036169755.1 bacterium
GCAGCAGGGGAATCTTCCAGCCGCCGCGCCAGGCCGCCAGGGCCGCGATTCCCAAGGCCAGCAGCGAAAAATAGTAGATGGGCAGAATGGCGCGGATGACGTTTTTGACATCGCGCATGTGGTTGACTTCGCGCTCGTTGAAGACGGGGGCGCCATCCGCAAAGCGCAGGTCGCCCAGGTAGCGCGGTTCGGCATCGTTGAGCAGGTAGTCTATGGCGTAGCGCGACCAGCGCAGGCGGTCGTCGAGGCTGAAGCCGTATTCATCGGCGGGAAAGTTGGGCAGGCGGTATTCGATTTGTGGAAAGGCCGGGGTGAGCAGCAGGCGTACGAAAGTCAGCAGCAAGACTAGCAGGGTAAGGAAAGTGACGAGCCAGGAGAAGAGGGTTTTCATCGGTTGACCACCGCCAGGGCCTCGTAGATGCGCAGGGTTGGTTTGGAGCGGTTGAGGGTGTAGAAGTGAATTCCGGCCACGCTGCGGTCGTACAGGTCGAAGGCTTGTTGGGTGGCCCAATAAATGCCGACCCTTTCGACGGCTTCATCGTTTTCGGCGCGCAGCACGGCGCGCAGTAGTTTGGCCGGGATGCGCGCGCCCAGCGCCAGTTCGGCCATGCGCGTCAGCCCATGCCTGGTGCTGACTGGCATCAGCCCGGCGATGATGGGAATGTTGATTCCGGCAATTTCGCAGCGCTCGCAGAAGTCGAAGTAATCGCGGTTGTCAAAAAATAGTTGGGTGCAGATGTAATCGGCTCCGGCGTCGGCTTTGGCTTTCAGGTAGTCCATTTCTTTGAGGCGGTTGGGCGTTTCGGGGTGGCCTTCCGGAAATCCGGCCACGCCAACCCCCAGGGTGGGGAAATATTTCTTGATGAAGACCACAATTTCGGCGGCGTGTTGAAAGCCATCGGCGGCTGGCAGGGCGGCGGGTTGATTTTTGGGCGGGTCGCCGCGCAGGACCATGATATTTTCGATGCCGCTGTTGAGGTAGGTTTCCAGCAGGCGATGAATCTCCGCGCGGCTGGCGCCAACCGCCGTCAGGTGAGCGACCACCGTCAGCCGGGTTTCCTTTTGCAGGCGTACCACCAGCTCGCTGGTCAGGCGATGGGCGGAGCCGCCCGCGCCGTAGGTCACGCTGACGTAGGAGGGGTTGAGGGGCGCAAGTTCCTTGATCGACTCGAACAGGGTCTGCGCCGCTTCTTCGGTTTTGGGTGGAAAAAATTCAAAACTAAAATGTGTGCCCGGTTGTTTTAAAATTTCGGCAATGTGCATGGGGTTTTCCTCCGGTAAAATAACCTGAAAATTATAACGCTGAACTTGGCGGGGAAGCGCGTATAATTTTTGGATACATTTTGTTCTTTGCCTCGGGAGGGCTTATGCAATCCATGTACGATTACGCCATCATTGGTTCCGGTTTTGGCGGCTCGGTCTCGGCGCTGCGCCTGGCCGAAAAGGGCTACTCGGTGCTGCTGTTGGAAAAAGGCAAACGCTTCCGCGATGAAGATTTTGCCAAAAGCAACTGGCAGTATTGGAAATATGTCTGGATGCCCGCGCTGCGCGCTTTTGGCATTTTGCAAATCAGCATTATTAAAGGCGCGATGGTGCTGCACGGCGCAGGTCTTGGCGGTGGGAGCCTGGGCTACGCCAATGTGCTGGAAATTCCCACCGAAGCGACCTTCGCCACCCCGGCCTGGAATACGCCGCTCCACTGGGGCGAAGCCCTCCGCCCGCATTATGAAACTGCCCGGCGCATGTTGGGCGTGGCGCGCAACCCCAAACTCTGGCCCGCCGATGCTGTTTTGCGTCAGATGTCAGCCGAAATGGGCATGGAATCCACTTTCCGCGCCACCGATGTGGGCGCCTATTTTGGCGAGGCGGGAAAAACCGTCCCCGACCCGTACTTTGGCGGCCAGGGGCCAGAGCGTTCTGGCTGCCAGCACTGCGGCGGATGTATGGTCGGCTGCCGCCACAATGCCAAAAATACCCTGCCCAAAAACTATCTCTACTTTGCGGAAAAATTGGGGGTCGAGATTCGCCCGGAAGCGGAAGTGTCGGACGTTCAGCCGCTGGCCGCTGGCGGGTACGCCGTCACCTTTCAGCCTTCGACCAGCCTGAGGAAGAAAAATCAAAGCGTGCAGGCCAAAAACGTCATCTTCTCTGCCGGAGTCATGGGAAGCATCCGCCTGCTGCTGCGCCTGCGCGATGTCAAAAAATCGCTGCCGAATCTCTCCCCGCGTCTGGGCGATGTCGTCCGCACCAATTCCGAAGCCCTGCTCGGCGCAGTCGCCCGCCCCGAAACCATCAACTATTCACAGGGGGTCGCCATCTCCTCCATTTTCAACCTGGACGAAATCACCCGCGTAGAACCCGTGCGCTACCCCGATGGCTCCTCGCTGATGCGTTTTCTCGCCACCCCGCTGATAGACGTGGACGTTCCCGTTTTTGCGCGTCTCCTGCGCTTTTTTGGCTGGGCGCTCCGCCACCCGCTCGACTTTGCCCGCGCCATGTTTTTGCCCGGCTGGGCGCGCAAAGTGACCATTTTGCTGGTCATGCAGCACGCCGACAACCGCATGAGATTCCGCACCGGGCGCAGCGCCTTCACTCTTTTTCGCAGCGGCCTGGTCGCCGAAAAAGAACCCGGCTACGAAATCAGCGCCCAGGTGAGCGGCTCGCACCAGTTCACCCGTGATTTTGCCCGCCGCACGGATGGCGTTGCGCTCGGCTCCATTGGCGAAAACCTGCTCGGCCTGCCGACCACCGCCCACATCTTGGGCGGCGCGCCCATCGGCGCCACCGCCGCCGATGGGCTGGTGGACGAAAATTTCCAAATTCACAACTACCCCGGCCTGTACGTCATAGATGGCGCCATCATGCCCGCCAACCCTGGCGTCAACCCCTCCCTCACCATCACCGCCCTGGCCGAATACGCCATGAGCAAAATCCCCGCCAAATGAAATACAGCACCCTGCTTTTTGACCTGGACGACACCCTCTTCGACTTCCGCAAGACCGAAGCCGAAGCCCTGCGCTGCACCCTCGAAACGCTCGGCATTCCGTTTTCGCCCGACCATATCCAAACCTACGCCGCCTGCAACCAGCAGGTATGGAAAGAATTTGAACGCGGCGAAATTTCTTCCGAAGAACTGCGCGTCAAACGCTTTGTTCTTTTTTTTGAGAAAATCGGACAAACCCACGACCCGCAAGCGGCCTCACCGGTCTACTTGCAGAATCTCGCCCTGGGCGCCCACCTGCTCCCCGGCGCCGAAGCGTTGATTCGGCTGCTGAAGCCGCTCTGCCGCCTGGCGCTGGTCACCAACGGCATCGCCCAGGTTCAACATTCGCGCCTGGCGCGCTCTCCGCTGGCAGAATATTTTGCCGGTCAAATCTACATTTCTGAAGAAATCGGCGCCGCCAAACCATCCTCCGCCTATTTTGACGCCGTTTTTGCCGCGCTGGGCCAGCCAGCTCGCGCAAGCGTCCTGCTCATCGGCGACAGCCTGACCTCCGACATGCAGGGCGGCCTGAATTATGGCATGGATACCTGCTGGTACAACCCGCGCGGCGCGCCCGCCAGCCTGCCGGTCACGCATCAAATTCGACATTTGGATGAATTGCCCGCGCTTTTATAAAAAACGCAACTACTCAGCCTCTGCTTTCCCAGCATATTCCGGCGGGATAAATCCCTGCCTCAGCGCATGAAAGTCGGCTACAAGCCGACAGTTACCTTTTTTTGCGGAAAGTGGCCCGCTTTTTTGCAAAAATGTTGCGCCTTTCCACCTTTGCGGCTTGGCGTTAAGCTTTTTTGACCTTTTAGCCGTGGAGTCTATAGAAAAGACAGTCATGCGCCGCGGCGGATGACTGTCTTTTCTTCAAAATTCAGGCCAGAGAGCCGAATTTTCAGTGGGTCAAAATTTGTGAAAGGAATAATTTGGTGCGTTCTTCCTTTGGGCTGCTGAAAATTTCCTCCGGCGTGCCGCTTTCGATAATCTGTCCCTTGTCGAAAAATACCATTCTATCGGCCACGGCGCGCGCAAAACCCATTTCGTGCGTGACCACCAGCATGGTCATGCCGCTGCGCGCCAATTCCACCATCACGTCCAATACTTCTTTAATCATTTCCGGGTCGAGCGCCGAGGTTGGCTCGTCAAATAACATGATTTTTGGCTGCATAGCCAGCGCGCGCGCAATCGCCACGCGCTGCTGCTGCCCGCCGGAAAGCTGGCCGGGATATTTGTCGGATTGGTCGGGAATGCCCACGCGCTCCAGCAGTTGCCGGGCGCTTTCTTCGGCCTTGGCGCGTTCCCATTTGCGTACCTGAATTGGCGCCAGCATCACGTTTTCCAGCACGGTCAGATGCGGAAAGA
>JAVHNW010000131.1:0-2434 GCA_036169755.1 bacterium
CAAACGGCAGCATTTCGCCGTTCATCCAGATGAATTTCGATTCCATTGACATAAAAAACTCCTTTTGAAAGAGACTAAAAAAGAGCCGCTCCGATGTGGTCGGAGCGGCTCTTTTGTTTTGCGTGAGAGTTTATTTCACCTTCACCGGCGCCAGCCCAACCACGAAGCAGCCCTTAATAAGAAGGACCGCAAGCAGGACTACAAAAATGAAGGTGAAAGTAAAAATGGACATGGGCGTTGGATTTCGCCCGATTATAGACGCCCGGCTCAGGCTGTCAAGCGGAAACCCTGTCAAAAACAAAAATTTATGCAATCTTTATTTTTCCACCAGGTTTTTCAGGCTGCTTGCCAGCGCTTCTACGGCCTTCGTGTATTCACCGAACGCAAGATGCTCGTCCGGGCTGTGGTCCAGCGCCGAATCGCCAGGGCCGTAGACCAGGGCCGGACAGCGCCAGACGGGGGCAGTTACGTTCAAATCTGCGGTTCCGCTTTTGTAGACGAAGGAGGGGACGCCGCCCTGGCTGCGGATTCCGCGCAAAAAAGCGCGTACCAGCGGGGAGTTTTTCTCACATACCCAGGCTGGAATGGCGTACCCGACCGGCGACACTTCCGCTCCGGATGAAATCTCCCGCAGGCGGGTGTACCACTGCTCTGGCAGAAATTCCAGCGGCAGGCGCGCGCCGACTTTCAGCCGCGCCCACTGCCAAAAGTCATCCTGCCCCGCGCTCATTTCGCGCAGGGTGGGCAAAATCTGGTCGAAGGCGCGGATTTTTTCGGCATTGAATGTCGCTGCCGCATTGCGGATAGCCAGCCAAATTTCGACTGCCGCTTCCGCCGCTGTCTGCCCGCCGCTGGCGCTGTGGCTTTGCGCGCGGCGCAGGCTGATTTCGGCCCAGGCCGAGCCTTTGTAGCCGAGCGCTACCCGCTCCCAGCGGTTTGGCTCGCCGACAATCAAAAAATCGGGGCGATATTTATCTACCAGAAAACGCGCTCCCGCGGAACTGCTTTCTTCCTCCACCGCGCCAATCACGATAAACTGCCAGCCCGCCACCGCGCCGATTTGCGCCACCGCATCGGTGAAACAGGCCAGCGGCCCTTTGGCATCCACGGCGCCGCGCCCGTATAAAATGCCATCGCTTACCCGCAGTGGAATTTCCCCTGGCACAGTGTCAATGTGCCCCAGCAGAATTACCTGCTTTGGCCCGTCGCCCATCACGCCGACAGCGTTGCCAGCCCCATCTATAAACGCATCGCCGTAGCCGAGCGACTTCATGCGCGCCGTCAGCCATTCTGCCGCGCCGCGTTCCTGCCCGGAGGGGCTGAAGCGCGAGACCAGGCCAATCAGCGTTTCAAATTTTATCGGGTTCATTCGCCGCTCCAGCAGCAAGGGCGGCTGGCAAAATTTCTGCCAGGGCTGCCGCAACCGCGTCCAATTGTTGGTACGTAATCACCAGCGGCGGCAGCAGACGGATGACAGTTGGCCCGGCGTTCAGCGCGAGAATATGTCTTTCCATCAGCGCTTTGAGGTAGGGCGCCACTTTTTGTTTCATTTCGATGCCGATCATCAGCCCCAGCCCGCGCACCTCGCGGATGTTGGGCGAGGCGATGGCTTGTAATTTCCGCAGCAGATATTCGCCTTTTTCGGCGGCCTGACGCGGCAGCTCTTCCTCTTCGATGGCGTTCAGCGCCGCAACGCCCGCCGCGCACGAAAGCGGGTTGCCGCCGAAGGTGGAGCCGTGCGCCCCAGGGCTGAGATTTTTGACCGCCGGGCCGAGCAGGGTTGCGCCCATCGGCACGCCGCCCGCCAGCGATTTGGCGCAGGTCACCATATCTGGCACGATGTTCGCGTGCTGGTAGGCGAACATTTTTCCGGTGCGGCCAAAGCCGGTTTGAATTTCGTCCACGATGAGCAGGGCGCCGCGCTCGCTGCAGAGGCGGCGCGCCGCCTGTAAATATTCGGCGCTGGCGGGGTAGACTCCGCCCTCGCCCTGAATCGCTTCCAGAATCAGGGCGGCGGTTTCAGCGTTGATGGCTTTTTCGAGCGCGGCCAGATTGTTGAACGGTATGTGGCTGAAGCCGGGCAGCAGCGGCTCGAAGCCATCCCTATATTTTTTGTTGTAGGTGGCCGAAAGTGAGCCGTAGCTGCGCCCGTGAAAGGCGCGCATGGCGGCGATGATTTCTGTTCGCCCGGTGGCGAGCCGCGCAAATTTAAGGCTGGCTTCGACCGCCTCGGTGCCGGAATTGCAGAAGAAAACGCGCTCGAGGCCGGGGGTGAGCGCGGTCAGCTTTTCCATCAGCGCGGCGCGTTGGTCGTTGTAGAAGGTTTCAAACAGGGTAATCAGGCGGCTGGCTTGTTCGGCGATGGCGGCGGCGACTTTGGGGTGCGCGTGCCCCAGGTTCGCCACGCCGTGACCGGCGGCGCAGTCAATGTATT
>JAVHNW010000131.1:2444-4350 GCA_036169755.1 bacterium
GCGCACTATCACGAGCGGCTGTTTGGCGTAGACGCCGGAACTGTGTTTGTTTTCCGTTTCGATGATGTTCATGCCGTCTCCAAATTTCAATGCAGAATGATGAAAGATGAATTTGCGTGCATCAGCCCAAAAAGTGACTTTGCAGGCTGCGATATCTCAGCGCTTTTTGGCGCAGGGCCTGGATGGCGGCGATGGCGGCGGCGGCGGCGGAAAGCGTGGTCAGCAGTGGGATATCCATCGCAATGGCCGCCGCGCGGATTTCGGCTCCATCGGCCTGGGTATTGGGGCCAAAGGGCGTGTTCAGCACCAGCTGCACCCCGCCGCTGCGGATTAAATCCACTGTGTGGGGTGAGCCTTCGGCCACTTTGTTGACCGTTTCGGCGGGGATGTTGGCCCGGCGCAGGAAGGCTGCCGTGCCGCTGGTGGCGTACAGGCGAAAACCCAGCCGCTGCAGGTCGCGCGCAAAGCGCAGCCCGCCGCTTTTGTCGTAGTCGTTGACGCTAATCAGCGCCGCGCCGCTTTCTGGCAAGCCCCAGCCCGCGGCGATTTGTGATTTGGCGAAGGCGTGTCCAAAGTGGGCGGCGTGGCCCATCACCTCGCCGGTGGAACGCATTTCGGGGCCGAGCAGGGTGCTGGCCCCGGCCAGTTTTTTGAAGGGCAGCACCGCCTCTTTGACAAAAAAACCGTCCACAGTGGGAGAATCCCAAATTTCCAGTTCATCCAGCGTTTTTCCGGCCATGATTTGCGCGGCGGCGTAGGCCAGGTTGAGGCCGGTGGCTTTGCTGGCGAATGGCACGGTGCGCGAGGCGCGCGGATTGACTTCCAGCACCACCACCGCTTCGCCCTGCAGCGCAAATTGGACGTTCATCAGCCCGCGCACGCCCAGCGCCAGGCCGAGTTGTTCGGTGTATTCGCGCATAATTCCCAGGTGGTAGGCGCTGACTTTGTAGGGCGGCAGCACGCAGGCCGCATCGCCAGAATGGACGCCCGCTTCTTCGATGTGCTGCATCACGGCGCCAATCAGCACGCGCCTGCCATCGCAGAGCGCGTCCACGTCAATTTCAAAGGCGTCTTCCATGAATTTATCAATCAAAATCGGCTGGCCGGGGGCGGCTTCAATGGCGTTTTGGATGAAGCCTGCCAGTTGGGCTTCGCCCTGCACCAGCGCCATCGCCCGCCCGCCGAGCACGAAGGAAGGCCGCACCAGCACCGGATAGCCGATTTTTTCCGCCGCCGTCCGGGCTTCGGCCAGCGAGCGGGCGATTCCGTTTTGCGGCTGCGGAATTTCCAGCCGCGAGAGCAGCGCGGCGAATTTTTCGCGGTCTTCGGAGAGTGAAATTGCTTCGGGCGAAGTGCCAAGAATTGGGATTCCCTCCGCCTGTAGTTTTTCGGCCAAATTGAGCGGCGTCTGCCCGCCAAACTGGACGATGACGCCGATGGGTTTTTCGGTCTCGATGACGTTCAGCACGTGCTCCAGCGTCAGCGGTTCAAAATACAGCCGGTCGGCGGTGTCGTAATCGGTGGAGACGGTTTCGGGGTTGCAGTTGTACATGAGGGTTTCGTAGCCCATTTTGGTCAGCGCAAAGGCGGCCTGGCAGCAGCAGTAATCAAATTCGATGCCCTGCCCGATGCGATTTGGCCCGCCGCCCAAAATGAGAATTTTCTGGCGGTCGGTGGGGCGGGCCTCGTCTTCCATTTCGTAGGCGCTGTACAGGTAAGGCGTTTGGGCTTCAAACTCGGCGGCGCAGGTATCCACGCGCTGAAAGGTGGGCAGAATGCCGAGGGATTGGCGCAGTTGGCGCACGCTACGCGCAGAATGTGGCATACGAAAGGATGAATTTAACAGCCGCGCAATGTCTGCATCAGCGATTCCCATTTGTTTGGCCGCGCGCAGCAGGGTTTTGAA
>JAVHNW010000132.1:0-4344 GCA_036169755.1 bacterium
GCTCTGGCAACCGGCGACATTTTGACCAGCGTGCGCCAACTGCGCGAAAACGGCGTGGAGTTTTTGCGCGTGCCCGACACCTACTACGAAAATCTGCCGCAGCGGGTCGGCGCAATCAAGGAAGACCTGGCCGCCATCCGCGAACTCGGCATTTTAGTGGATCGCGATGACGAAGGCTACCTGCTGCAAATTTTCACCCGCCCCATTCAGGATCGGCCAACCGTTTTCATCGAAATCATTCAGCGCCACGGCGCGCGCGGTTTTGGCAAGGGAAATTTTCGAGCGCTTTTTGAATCGATTGAGTTGGAACAGGAACGGCGCGGAAACTTGTAAACGCTCACAGGAGGCAAAATGCGTCTGGTAACTTTCCTTCACCCCGAAAACCAGCAGCCCCGCCCCGGCGCGCTGCTGAAAGAGAATCCCCAATCCGCCAGCGAAGCGGTGGTAGATCTGGACGCGGCCTGCACCTGGGCGGCGGGCGCGGCGGGAATTTCACGCGAGGCAATCGCTGCCAGCGTGACGGAACTGCTCTACGCCGGGGAAGAAAAACTGAATTACCTGCGCCGCGTCCTGGCAGAAGTCGCCGCGGCGGGCGACCTGACCCGGCTGAAAAGTTCCGGCCACCGCCCGGTCGCCTTGCCGCTCGCCAGCCTGCGCCTGCTGGCGCCGCTTCAACCCATCAGCCTGCGGGACGCCTACGCCTTCGAGCGTCACGTCAAAACCGCCAGCGAAAACCGGGGCCGCCCCGTGCCAGAAGAATGGTACAAATTCCCCATTTTTTACTACAGCAACCCGCACAGCGTCTTCGGCCATCAGGCGCTCATCCCCTACCCCCGCTACACGCAAGCCCTGGATTACGAATTGGAAATTGCGGCGGTGATTGGGCGCGGCGGCAAAAACCTGGGCGCAGAAGAAGCCGCCAGCCACATCGCCGGTTTCACCATCTTCAACGATTGGTCGGCGCGCGACATTCAGCGCCAGGAAATGAAAGCCGGGCTTGGCCCCGCCAAAGGCAAAGATTTCGCCTCCTCGCTTGGCCCCTGCCTCGTCACCGTGGATGAATTGGCCGACCGCGCCACGGGCCGCCCCGGCGTTTTTGACCTGGCAATGACCGCCCGCGTCAACGGAGAAACCCGCTCGCAGGGCAACTTTAAGGAAATTTTCTGGTCTTTTGGTGAGATTTTGGCGCGAATTTCGGCAGACTGCCCGCTCTTCCCCGGCGAGGTAATTGGCTCTGGCACAGTCGGCTCTGGCTGTCTGCTGGAACTGACCCGCGCCGCAGGCCCCTGGCTGCAGCCCGGCGACCTGGTGGAACTGGAAATTGAGCGCATCGGCGTATTAAAAAATCAGGTGGTCAGCGGATAGCCGCAAGAGACGGAGTTTTTCATGCCTTTTTACCACAGCCTCGGCCAAATTCCCCACAAACGCCACACCCAATTCCGTCAGCCGGATGGGACACTCTACCGCGAGGAATTGATAGGGCTGGAGGGTTTTTCCAGCCTGCAATCCATTCTCTACCATCAATTTCTGCCGCCGCGCGTGCAAAAGGTTGAAGAAATTGGCCCCGCCGCAGCCGAATTCGTGGGCTTTGGCGCCCTCCGCCACCGGGCATTTGCCAGCCAAAACATCCCGCTGGGAAGCGACCCGCTTTCGGCGCGGATTCCCCTGCTGGGCAACGCCGATGTGCTGCTCGGCGTCAGCCACGCCAGCCAGAGCATGGATTTTTTCTACCGCAACGCGCAGGCCTGCGAAGCCTGGTACGTCCACGAGGGGCGAGGCGCGCTGAAAAGTCAATTCGGCAGCCTGGAATTTCGCCCCGGCGACTACCTCATCATCCCCTTTGGCGTCACCTGGCAAATGACGCTGAACACGCCCGAAGCGCGCTTTTTCACCATCGAAGCCCCCAGCCAGATTGAGCCGCCCCGCCGCTATCGCAACGACTACGGCCAACTGCTCGAACACGCCCCCTACTGTGAGCGCGACATTCGCCTGCCCGGCAATTTGGAAACCCACAGCGAGCGCGGCGAATTTGAAGTGCGCGTCAAAGTGCGCGACAGCCTCAGCCGCCACATTCTCGACCATCACCCCTTTGATGTCATCGGCTGGGATGGATTTCTCTACCCCTGGATTTTCAACATCGAAGATTTTGAGCCCATCACCGGCAGAATTCATCAGCCGCCGCCCGTCCATCAGACGTTTGAAGCGCATAATTTTGTGGTCTGCTCTTTTGTGCCGCGCCTGTTCGACTACCATCCGCAGGCCATCCCCGCGCCGTACAATCATTCCAACGTTAATTCTGACGAGGTGATTTACTACGCCGAGGGCAATTTTATGAGCCGCAAAGGAATTGAGCGCTGTGACATTTCTCTGCACCCCTGCGGGCTGCCGCACGGCCCGCAGCCCGGCATGACGGAAGCCAGCCTCGGCAAGAAGGAAACCGCCGAACTGGCCGTGATGGTGGATACATTCCGCCCGCTGCAGCTCACCCGTCAGGCGCTGGAAATGGAAAAACCCGGCTACATGGAAAGCTGGAACGAAGAATGAAAAATAATTTCGCGCTCCGTTTGGTTCTGCTGCTGGGCCTGCTGACGCTGAGCGCCTGCAACCTGCCGCGCCAGCCCGCCGCCGCGCCAACGCTCGATTCTGCCGCAGTCGCCACCATCGCCGCAGCCACGCTGAAGGCGATAGGCGCGCAAACGCCGCTGACAACGCCGACCCAGCCCCCGGCGGCGACAGCCAGCCCCTCGCCGAGCGCCACTTTCAGCGCGCCGCTCATCACCCTCAGCGAAAACGCCAACTGCCGTTCCGGGCCGGGTGAAAACTATCCAATCATCGCCGTTTTCAAAAAAGGCGAACAACCCGCGCCGATTGGCCGCTCCCCCGGTTTTTGGATTGTGACCTCCGCCAAAGGCGATTGCTGGCTGGCGCAGCAATTTTCCAGCGCCAGCGGCAGTTTGGAAAGCCTGCCAACCGCCGTCATCCCGCCCAGTCCCACGCCCAATCTGCCCGCCGCGCCCAGCGGCCTGCGCTATTCCTTCACCTGCGCCTACGGCGGCGGCGCAGAGGTAACTCTCAGCTGGCAGGATGCGGCCAGCGGGGAGGACGGCTACCGCGTTTACCGCGATGGCGCCCTGCTCGGCCAATTGGCGCCCAATGTCGCCCAGTACAGCGACAGCGTCCCCGGCTTCAGCGGCGTTTTCATTTATCGTGTGGAAGCCTTCAATCTCACCGGCGGCGCGCCCGCGCAGGTGACGGTCAACCTAAACTGCCAATGAAAAAATACCTCTCCATCACCGTTTTCTTCGCCGGAATGACCTCGCTGGCGGTTGAATTTGGCGCCTCGCGCCTGCTGCAGATGAAATTCAGCGCCATTAATTTGGTCTGGGCCGTCATCATCGGCCTGATTTTGCTGTACTTCGCCATCGGCTACGCCCTGGGCGGCAGCCTGGCCGACCGCTGGCCGCGCCCGCGCCTGCTCTTCGACCTGCTCGCCGCCGCCGGAATCAGCCTGACCGCCGTTACTTTGCTGGCGCAGCCAGTTTTGCTGGCCGCGGCGCGCGCCAGTGACGCGCTCAACCTGGGCATCATGGCCGGGGCTTTCCTCGCCACGCTGATTTTGTTCAGCCTGCCCGTCACCCTGCTGGCGATGATTTCGCCCTTCGTGGTGCGCCTGTCCATCCAAAAAGCGGAAACTGCGGGCCAGGTTTCCGGGATGATTTCCTCCGTTTCGACAGTGGGTTCGGTGCTGGGAGCCTTTCTGCCCACGCTTTGGCTCTTCCCCACCCTGGGGACGACTCGCACGCTGCTGGTTTTCGCCGCCCTGCCGCTGCTGCTGGCCCTGGGCGGCTATTTGATTCTGCGCGAAAAAGCGCGCGCGCTGCTGGCCGGGCTTCTCCTTGCGCTGACAATTCTGCTGGCCCTGCTGGGAAAGTTCCCTGGGAAAACCACCGCCTACCAGATTTTTGAAACCGAATCGGATTACAACTACATCGAAGTTTTGCAGCTTCCCGATGGCTCGCGCCAGCTGCGTCTCAATGACGGCCAGGGCGTCCACTCCGAATATAGTCCCGACACCCTTTTTTACGGCGGCCCCTGGGAACAATTTTTAGCGGGCGTCTTCTTCAACCCCGCGCCCTATCTCCCCGCGCGCGTTGAGCGCATCGCCATCATCGGCCTGGCAGCGGGGACAACCGCCCGGCAGGCCACCGCCGTCTTCGGCGCCATCCCGATTGACGGCTACGAAATTGACCCAAAAATCGTCCAGGCCGGGCGCGATTATTTCGGCATGACCATGCCCAATCTGAATGTTTTCATCACCGATGGCCGCTGGGGGCTGGAACACAG
>JAVHNW010000133.1:0-4326 GCA_036169755.1 bacterium
GTGCGCCGGGTGGCCGAAACCGCGCTAAAAGCCGGTCTGTGGCCGGTGATTGTGGTCAGCGGCGCGTACGCTGAAGCAGTGGAAGCAGCGCTGACCGGTCTCCCCGTCCAAATCACGCGCAACGCGCAGTGGCAGGAGGGCCAGGCCGCCTCCATTCGCGCCGGGCTGAGCGCGGCGCGAAGGCAGGCGGGGGTCGGCGCGGCGCTTTTTTTGCTGGCCGACCAGCCTCAGGTAACGCTGGAAGTCATCCGCGCCCTGGTTGAGCAACATGCCCAGCGGCTGGACGCGGTCAGCGCGCCCTATATTTTTGAGCAGCGCGCCAACCCGGTTTTGTTCGACAGCGTCACTTTTGACGCGCTTTCCGCGCTGAGCGGCGAGGCGGGCGGGCGCGCCATCTTCGGCCAGTTTTCCCCGCGCTATTTAACCTGGTACGACCGCCGCCTGCTGTTGGACGTGGATACGCCGGAACAGTACGCGGAAATGCTGAAAAACGAAAACGAACTTTGGGCCACAAGGGATTGATAAACCATGACCTACAGCGCAATCATCCTCGCGGCGGGAATGTCGCGGCGCATGGGCAGGCCCAAGATGACGCTTCCCTGGGGCGGGACGAGCGTACTGGGCCAGGTTGCGGCCACGCTGGCAGCGGCGCACCCGACCATCGAAATAGTCATCGTCACCGGTGGCGCGCGGCAAATTGTCGCCGCAGAAGTGGCGCGGCTGGCCGGATGGCTGCCGCTGCGCGAAGTGTTCAACCCAAATTACGAGGCCGGAGAAATGCTCTCCAGCGTGCAGGCCGGGCTGGCGGCGCTGCCCGCTTCAGCGGCGGCGACCTTCATCGCGCTGGGCGACCAGCCTCAGGGCAAGGCAAGTACCGCGCGCGATCTGCTCTCCGCGTTTGAGTCGCGCGGCGCGCGCATTCTCATCCCCAGTTACAAATCGCGGCGCGGACACCCCTGGCTGCTGCGCCGCGATTTGTGGCCGGAAGTTCTCGCCCTGCGCGCGCCGCACACCATGCGCGATTTTCTCAACCAACACAGCGCCGAAATCGTCTACACCGAAGCAGACCAGTCGGTGTTACAAGACCTGGACACGCTGGAAGAGTATGCAAAAAGGATGAAGGATGAAGAATAAATCGGAAATAACCGAGGGAGTCTTATGCGCTATTTTGTAATTGTCAACCCAACAGCGGGCCGGGGGCTGGGTGAAAAATCCATCCCGACGATTGAGAAGTTTTTCCGCGAGCACGGCCTGAACTACGTTTTGCAGCGCACCGAACGGCAGGGTCACGCTCTTGACCTGGCGGCGCAGGCCGCGCGCGAGGGGTTCGAGGTCATTGTCTGCGCCAGCGGCGATGGGACCATTAACGAGGCCATCAACGGGCTGATGAAAGCCCGCGCGGATGGTTTTTCCCCCGCTCTTGGCGTCATCTCCATCGGCACTGGCAACGATTTTGCCAGCGGCGTGGGCATTCCGACCAGCCTGAATGAGTCGCTGGCAGCGCTGGCCGCCAATCGGCGCCGAAAAATTGACCTGGGCCTGGTGCGCGGCGGCGACTTTCCCGATGGCCGTTATTTTGGCAATGGCATCGGGCTGGGCTTTGACGCGGCAGTCGGATTTGCCGCCCTGCGGGTACGCTTTGTGCGGGGCCTGCCCGCCTATTTCATCGGCGCCATTCAGACGGTTTTTTTCTATTACAAAGCCCCGCGCCTGCAAATTACGCTGGACGGCGAAACGCTGGAGCAGTACTCGCTGATGGTTTCTGTAATGAACGGTCAGCGCATGGGCGGCGGTTTTCGCATGGCCCCGCGCGGCGATACGAGCGATGGCTGGTTCGATGTATGTATTGCCGAAACCGCCGGAAAAGCGCGGATTTTCGGGCTGATTCCCCATTTTCTGCGCGGCGACCAGGACGGTCAGCCGGAAATAAAAATGCGGCGGGCGAAGGAAATCCACATCACGGCGCTGGAGGGCCGTTTTCCGGCGCACGCCGATGGCGAAACCCTGTGCCTGGCCGGAAAAGAATTGAGCGTGCGCCTGCTGCCAGGCGCCCTGGAGGTACTATGTCAAAAGTAAACCGGCTGGCGCATTGGATTATCACCTACGGCTGCAAACTCGGCCTGATGGCGATGTGCCGCATCCACAAGGAAAATTGGGAAAGCATTCCGCGCGAGGGGCCGCTGATTACCATCACCAACCATGTCAGCATGTTGGAAGCGCCGATGATGTACACCCAACTTCAGCCGCGCCCAAAACTGACGGCGCTGGCAAAAGTCGAAAGTTGGGATAACTGGTTTCTCAAAATGGTTTTTAACCTGTGGGAAATCGTCCCCGTTCGGCGCGGCGAGGCCGACCGCGAGGCGCTGCGCCAATCACTGGAAATGATTAAGGCGGGCTACATTTTCGGCATGTCGCCAGAAGGCACGCGCAGCAAAAGCGGAACTCTGCTGCGGGCGCACAGCGGCGTGGCGGTTTTGGCGCTGAAAACAGGCGCGCCGCTGATGCCGATTGCCCACTGGGGCGGCGAGGCCTTTGGCAAAAACATAAAGCGCCTGCGCCGCACCGATTTCAACATCCGCGTTGGCAAGCCCTTTTGGCTGGATGCAGGCGGTGAGCGGGTGACACAGGAAATCCGCCAGCAAATGGCGGATGAAATGATGTATCAATTGGCGAAATTGCTGCCGGAAAAATATCGCGGCGAGTACGCCGATTTGGAAAACGCCACACAGAAATATTTGCGTTTTGCCTAAATTTCAAAACTTATCGGGGGCCCCGGCGGTCAGTAGATTGGCAATCGCGCGATCCACCTTGCCCATGGGGTGGGCGGGCAGGTCGGCCAGGGCGATCCAGCGCAGGGATGAATTTTCCGGCAGGCCGGGCAGGGCGCAGCGCCAGGGGATTTCTGTCAGCGTGAAGTGGCTGTAGGTGTGGCGGATGGCGGGCAGGCGCGTCAGCGGAGTCACTTTCAGCTGGAAGGCGGTTTGCAGGCTGGCGGCGCAGGCTTCCGCCGAGTCGCTTTCGGCTTCGGCGGCGGGGAATTCCCACAAGCCGCCGAGCAGCCCGTTGGCCGGGCGCTGATTCAGCAGGGTTTTTCCATCCAAGACGATGACGGCGGCCAGTTTTTGCCGGTGGGGAATGGCTTTTTTGGGCGTTTTGACGGGGCGTTCTGCCTGCAGGCCAAAAGCGCGGGCGGCGCACAGCCTTTCCAGCGGGCATTGGGAGCAGAGCGGGCGGCGCGGCAGGCAGATGGCGGCGCCCAAATCCATCAGCGCCTGGTTGTAGTCGCCCGCGCGCCCTGGCGGGAGTTGATCTTCAGCCAATTGCCACAGTTTTTTCTCGGCGGCGGGGCTGTTGAGCGGGGCATCCACGTTAAAAACGCGCGCGAAAATCCGCTTGAGGTTGCCGTCTAGGGTGGCGATGTTTTGGCCGAAGGCGATGGAGGCGATGGCGGCGGCGGTGTAGCGGCCAATACCCGGCAGACGAATGAGTTCGGCGGCGGAGTGGGGAATTTGCCCGGCGTGCTCGCGCAGGAGGATTTGGGCGGCGCGCTGAAAGTTGCGGGCGCGGCTGTAGTAGCCCAGACCTTCCCAGGCGGTCAGCACTTCCTGCAAGGGGGCTTCGGCCAGCGTCTGAAGGCTGGGAAATTTTTGAAGCCAGTTGTGAAAATAGGGGATGACGGTTTCAACGCGCGTTTGCTGAAGCATGATTTCGCTCACCCAAACCGCGTAGGGGTCGGGGTGAGCGCGCCAGGGCAGGGAACGGGCATTTTTTTTGTACCAGGCCAGGACGGCCCGCGCAAAAGAAGTCATGGTGCGCCAGCATTTTCCGGTTAAAACAGACGTGTGACGCGCTTTTGAAAGTGCGTCACACGCGGGCGGGGCGGGCTAAAACTGAAACCCGGTTTTGGCGGGGACAACTTTTTGCGAGTAGTTTTTGACGTAGCGAAAAAGCTGTTCGCGCAGCCGCTCCCATTCGGGCGAGTTGAGCGCGCGCTGGGCGAGCGATAAATCGGGGGCGAGCATGGCGACCTGGATTTGGGGATATTCGCCGTAGACGGTGGCCCAGGCTTCCGCCGGGTCGAGGCCGATGCGCTGAATGCCAGGGATGAATTCGCCGATGACAAATTCAAAATATTCTGACTCGTGCTCGGAGGCGATGTCCCAGGTCATGAGGAGTTTGACGGGCATGGAAAATCCTCCTACAGACTGCCGGAGAGGCCGAGGAAGATGATTTTGGTTTCTTCGGGCAGGCCCGAGCGGGTGATTTTGAGCGAGGGCAGCGGGTCTGCGGCGGCCAGCCCCATCTCTTTGATGAATTTTTCGAGCG
>JAVHNW010000134.1:0-4244 GCA_036169755.1 bacterium
TCAGCATTTTGCGGATGATGACTTCAAAGTGTTTGTCGTGAATGTTCTGGCCCTGGGAGCGGTACACTTTTTGGACTTCGGTCATCAGGTACATCTGGCAGGAATCGCGTCCCTGCAGTTTGAGGATGCGGTGCGGGTTGAGTGAGCCTTCGGTCAGGGCCTGTCCGGCGCTGACGTGGTCGCCGTCTTTGATGAGCAGGCGCAAGGTGTTGGGGACTTCGCTTTCGACTTCTTCGCGCTGTTCGTAAGAGACAATTACCTGGCGGGCTTCGAGGCGCACGCGCCCGGCATGTTGGGCGCTGATGGTGGCTTCGCCCTGTGAAGCCAGGGTTTCGTTGGCCTTGATTTCGCTTTCTTCTTTGACGTCAATTTGCCAGTCTTCCGGCACGTCGTAGGCGTCGGAAACCATTTCGGCGTGTTCGATGCGAACCAGGCGCACGTCGCTGTATTTTTCGGACATGACGATGTGTACCACGCCGTCAATTTCGGCGATGGTGGCTTCGCCCTTGGGGGTTTTGCGGGCTTCGAAGAGTTCTTCCACGCGCGGTAAACCGGTGGTGATGTCACCGCCAGCGGCGACGCCGCCGGTGTGGAAGGTGCGCAGCGTCAATTGCGTGCCGGGTTCACCGATGGATTGCGCCGCAACGATGCCAACCGCCGCGCCCATTTCGACCAGTGAGCCGCGGCCCAGGTCGAGGCCGTAGCAGTAGGCGCAGATTCCATGATGCAGTTGGCAGGTCATGGGGGAACGGACTTTGACTTCCTGTACTCCAGCAGCAGCGATGCGGCGCGCTGTTTCGCGATCCATGATCTTCCCGGCTTCGGCCAGCAGTTCGCCAGTTTGGGGGTCAATCACCGGGGCGGCAGTCATGCGGCTGTAAATGCGGCTGGAAAGCGCCTGTCCGGCCACATCGTCTGAAGCGCGGATGTAGATGCCTGCGTCGGTGCCGCAGTCAACTTCGTTGATGATGATGTCTTGGGCAATATCCACCAGGCGGCGCGTCAGATAACCGGCGTCTGCGGTACGCAGGGCGGTATCGGCCAGGCCTTTGCGCGCGCCGTGGGTGGAGATGAAGTATTCGAGCGCGGTCAATCCCTCGCGGAAGTTGGATTGGATGGGCAGGGGAATGATGCGCCCGGAGGGGTCAGCCATCAGACCGCGCATTCCGGCCAGCTGCGAGATAGGCCCAAAACCGCCTTTTGTGGCGCCAGAGTTGGCCATGGTGGAAAGATTGCCATTTGGATCCATGTTGGCGCGCACCGCTTTGGCCACGTCAATGGTGGTCTTTTGCCAGATCTGAATGACACGCTCGTTTTGTTCCTGTTCAGTCAGCAGGCCGCGGCGGAAGTCGCGCTGAACCAGTTCCACTTCTTTGAGCGATTCGGCAATGATGGCCGGTTTTTCGCTGGGAACGCTGATGTCGGAAACAGCGATGGTCATGCCGGAGCGCATGGCGTATTCAAAGCCGATGCGTTTGATTTCGTCCGCGGTTTGGGTGGTTTTTTCCTGGCCGCAAATTTCGTACACTTCGGCAATCAAATCTTTCACGCCGTTTTTTTCCAGCGGGGTATTCACAAAGCGCACTTCGTCTGGCAGAATATCATTGAGAATGATGCGTCCCAGGGAGGTGTCAATGATGCGCGTCTGCGGGGCTTCCAGCCGGGAATTTTGATCGTCATACCAGGTTTGTGTATTGACGCGCACTTTGGCATGAACTTCCACCTGCTCGAGCTGGTAGGCCATGATGGCTTCTTCCAGGCTGGCAAAAATGCGGCCATCGCCTTTGTGCGGGCGATTATCTTCCATGGTCAGGTAATAGACACCCAGCACCATATCTTTGGAGGGCGAAATAATCGGCTCACCATCGGCTGGTTTGAGCAGGTTTTTCGAGGCAAGCATCAATCGGCGCGCCTCCGCCACCGCCTTTTGCGAAAGCGGCACATGCACAGCCATTTGGTCGCCATCGAAGTCGGCGTTAAAAGCGGTCGTCACCAGCGGGTGCAATTGAATGGCTGAGCCTTCAATGATGAGCGGCTCGAAGGCCTGAATTCCCAGGCGGTGCAGAGTCGGCGCGCGATTGAGCATCACCGGGCGGTCTTTGACGACTTCTTCGAGGGCTTCCCAAACTTCGGGGCGGTTGCGCTCAATCAGACGCCGCGCGCCTTTGACGTTGGCGGCGTAGTTCAGATGTACCAGGCGGGCAATCACAAACGGGCGATAGAGTTCTAGCGCCATGGCTTTGGGTAAGCCGCACTGATAAAGTTTCAACTGCGGGCCAACCACAATCACGGAGCGGCCCGAATAATCCACGCGCTTACCGAGCAGGTTGCGGCGGAAACGACCTTTCTTGCCTTTGAGCATATCGCTGAGCGATTTTAGCTCGCGGCGTCCGCGGCGGCTGAGCGCTTTTCCGCGCTGACTGTTATCAATCAGACTGTCAACGGCCTCCTGCAACATGCGCTTTTCATTACGCACAATGACATCCGGCGCGCCCAATTCCAGCAGGCGTTTCAGACGATTGTTGCGATTAATGACGCGGCGGTACAAATCATTCAGGTCAGAGGTGGCAAAACGTCCACCATCGAGCTGCACCATCGGGCGCAGGTCGGGCGGAATAACCGGCAGAATGGTCAAAATCATCCACTCTGGGCGGTTGCCAGAACGGCGGAAGGCCTCCACCACCTTCAGCCGGGTGGTTGCCTTTTTGCGCTTCTGCTTGCTTTTTGTGGTGCGGGCTTCTTTCCACAATTCTTCCGAAAGTTTGTCGAGGTCCAGACGCTTCATGATGTCGTAGAAAGCCTCGGCGCCCATATCGGCGCGGAAAACCTGGCCCCAGCGCTGTTTCAACTCGCGGAAGCGGGTTTCGCTGACGAAGGTGAAGGGGCGCAGTTCCATTAATTCCTCGCGCAGGTGACTGTTTTGTCCCTGGTTGACGGAAGTCTGGTCTTCGAGCTGGTTGCGCAGGGCCTCCATTTGTTCGGCGGCCTCGGCGCGTACCTGCTCAGTTTCCATTTTAATGTGTTCGATTTCGCGCGTTTTCTGGTCTTTTAATTCGTTTTCCAGCGCTTCCAGCCTTTCGCGCGCGCTTTTTTGTACTTTGCTGATGTGCTGAGAGCCGATTATTTCACCCGCGTTGAGAATGATTTCGCCCGTGGCCTCGAAAAGAATCACCTTTCCAGCGGCGCTCCCGGCCTGTTCCTGCAGGGCGGCCTCCAGGCGTTGTCCTTCCTGGATGACGGGTTCAATCTGCGTGGCAACCTGCTCATCGTAAGAGCGTTCCATTTCATTCTTGCGCTGATTTAATTCGTTGACTTTTTGGTCGCGCCGGGTTTTGACCTCGGCGATTTTGGCATTCACCACGGAAGCCTGTTCCCGCTCCGAGACGGAAATCTCGTCATCCAGGCGTTTCAGCGCCTTTTGGCGGGCGTCATCATCCACGTATGTGACGATGTACTGGGCGAAATACAGCACCCGGTCGAGATTGCGGCGCGAAATATCGAGCAGCAGCCCCAGGTAAGAGGGGATGCGGCGGGTATACCAAATGTGCGCAATCGGCGTGGCCAGCGAAATATGCCCCATGCGCTCACGGCGGACGGCGGCGCGGGTGACTTCTACGCCGCATTTATCGCAAATCAGCCCTTTGTAGCGCGGATTTTTGTACTTGCCGCAATAGCATTGCCAATCGCGGGTGGGGCCAAAAATGGCCTCACAGAACAAACCATCTTTTTCGGGCCGCAGGCGGCGATAGTTGATGGTTTCGGGCTTGAGCACTTCGCCGTACGACCAGCTACGAATGGTTTCGGGCGATGCCAGGCTGATGCGGAGAGCGGTTAAACCTTTGGTTTCCACTGTGACGTCCTCCTGTGGGAGTTAGGAGATAAGAAAAACGGTGAACCTGACGATGGGTAGACGGAAAAATGCAAGCGCCTGGTTTATTTATCCAGCGCTTGCGTGTTAGTCAGGTTTTTATGACGGATTTTCAATCTTTCTATTATATGAAATTAGTGCCTACCGGTCAAGGAGCAATTTGCTCCAAAAAGTAGAAGCTGCGCGCCGGGTGAGGCATGTAGAAAAAATCACTGACGCTGTACCCGGCCTGGAAGCAGGTTTCAAAAACCTCCCGGGTGAAAAAACGCCAGTCGCGCGCCAGGGAAAAATCGGCGGCCTTCAGCGCCAAAAAATCGGGGGGAATTTCCACCAGGAAGGCGGGTTCTGTGGGGCTGGGGGCGAGGCTGCCGGGGCG
>JAVHNW010000135.1:0-4243 GCA_036169755.1 bacterium
CGGGCAGGGCGCGCGCCGTCAGACCCAGCAAAAATGCCAGAAAAATCTGTCCCGCCAGCAGCGGAACGCCCGCGCCGTACCAGTAATCCTCGAAACTGCTTCCCTGAAAGTTGAGCGAAAAACCGGCCAGCGCCAACAAGGACAGCAGGCCGAGGGCGCTGGCTTTCAGCGTGGTTTTGTGATTCTGCCAGAGCGCGCCAGGGGCGGGTTGCTGCGCCAGAAAAATCAGCAGCAGCAGGCTGAAATCGGTCAAAACCACCCAAATGGAAAAAGGAAAAAGTGCCAGAAAATAATAATACAGCCGACCGCTTTGTTCTGGCGGAAGGAGCGCCAGCGCGCCGAAGAGGCATAATTCGGCGGCGGCGGCGATTTGTGCGCCGGGGCGGCTGAGCCAGGCGGCCAGTTTTATCAGGGCCGGGGCTGCGCCGGGGTGAAATCCGAGCGTCAGAATTGCCAGGCCGGTCAGCGCCGTCAGCGCGGCCAGCGCCAGGCGCAAAGGCGAGCCGGTTGGGAAAAGTGTGGTCAGCGCGGTGGCAATCAGCGCCATGCCGCTGGCTTGGGTCCACAGGCGCAGAGCGCGTTCAGAGAGGGGTATTTTCATCGGCGGAAATTATACGCCAGAAGGCGCGTCAACTTCAGCCTGGGGCGGCCTGGCGGGTATAATCAGCCCGTCAGAATTTTCCGCTCGCACCAGGAGACTCGCGCATGGAATACGAAGCCGTCATCGGTCTGGAAACACACATTCAACTGAACACCGAGAGTAAAATTTTTTGCTCCTGCAAAACCAACTCGTGGGAAGCCGCGCCCAACACCAACATTTGCCCGGTTTGCACCGGAATGCCGGGCGTACTGCCGGTGCTGAACGAGCGCGTGGTCGAAAAAGGCGTCATTTTGGCCGCCGCCATGCACGCCCAGGCGCAGGAGTTTTCTTTTTTTGACCGGAAAAACTACTTTTACCCCGACCTGCCGAAAGGCTATCAAATTTCGCAGTATGACCGTCCGCTGGCGACAGGCGGCTACATGGACATTTCCTCCGGGAATGGAACGCGCCGCGTTGGAATTTGGAAAATGCACCTGGAGGAAGACGCCGGGAAAACCAAAAATGAAATGGGCCTGCGCCTGATAGATTTCAACCGCTGCGGCGTGCCGCTGGTCGAAATGGTGACCGCCCCCGACCTGCGTTCTGCCGATGAAGCCGCCGCCTACCTGACCCGCCTGCGCCAGCTGCTGCGCTGGATTGGCATTTCGGACGCCGACATGGAAAAAGGTCAACTGCGCTGTGACGCCAACGTCTCGCTGCGCCCGGTTGGCGCGGACTACCTCAACCCCAAGACGGAAATTAAAAACGTCAACTCGATTGAGGCCGTGCGGGACGCCATCGAAAAGGAAATTCTCCGCCAAACTCACGAATACCAGGCCGGGCGCAAAATCGAATCCTGGACGCTGGAATGGGACGAAGACACGCAAACGCTGAAGAAAATGCGCTCCAAAGAAACCGAAGCCGATTATCGCTACTTCCGCGAGCCAGATTTGCTGCCGGTTCACCTCACCGAAACCTGGCGAGCTGCCATCCTGAAGGATTTTCCCGAACTGCCCCAGGCCCGCCGCGAGCGCTTCCTTCAGCAGTACAGCCTGCCCGCCTACGATGCCGACCTTTTGACGAGTGAGCGCGCCCTCTCCGACTACTTTGAAGCGGCGGTCAAAGCCTACGGCGGCGACCCCAAGCGCGTCTCCAACTGGCTGCTCAACGATGTGCTGCGCATGCTCAATGAAAGCGGCCAGAGCGCCGGACAATTGGCGCTGACCCCGGCCTACCTGGCCGAAATCATCACGCTGGTCGATTCGGGCGCAGTCAACACCAACACCGGCAAAGCCCTGCTGGAAAAAAGCTCCGCCACCGGCAAAGCGCCGCGCCACATTGTCGAAGCCGAGGGCCTCGCCAAAGTCAGCGATGATTCTGCCCTCCGCGCCGTGGCCGAACAGGTCGTGGCCGAAAATCCCGGCGAGGTCGCCGCCTACCGCGCCGGAAAAACCGGGCTGATGGGTTGGTTTGTCGGCCAATTAATGCGTAAAATGGGCGGCAAAGCCGATGCTCCCAAAGTGCGCGCCATTTTTGAAGAACTATTGGCCTGATTTGAAAAAATTCCTTTCGTCCATTGCTTTTGCCACGCTGACCGCTCTTGCCCTGCGCCTGACACTGGTACTTGCTCTGCGCGCCCTGCCCATCGGCCTGGACGATATGTTTCAATACGACATGCTGGCGCGCTCCCTCGCCGCCGGAAACGGCTTTCGCTGGTACGCCCTGCCCGACCTGAACCTGATTCAATCCTATTTCACCGCGCTCAATTTTCAACTGCCCGCCGATTATGACCCGCGCGGCCTGCTGACCTCCTTCCGCGCGCCGCTTTACCCGGCCTTCCTGGCGCTGATTTATCGCCTCGGCGGCCTCGGCGCCGGGCGTTTTTTCATCGTCCGCCTGACGCAAGTTTTTCTCGCCGCCGCCCTCGTCCCGCTGACGGCCTACCTCGCCCGGCGGATTTTCCCCGCCGCGCCGCGAGTCGCCCTCGGCGCGGCCTGGGCCGTGAGCCTCGCCCCGCTGCTGATTCTCTACCCGCTGGCGCTCGCCACCGAAAACTTGTTTTTCATCCTGTTCCTGGCGAGCTTGATTTTTCTTACCCTGGCGGCGCAGACTCGTCAGACCCGCTTTTTTCTCCTCTCCGGCCTTTTCCTCGGCCTGACCGCCCTCACCCGCTCCGTGATTCTCGTTTTCGGCGGGCTGATTCTCCTGTGGGGCTTTTTTCTCCTGCGCGAGCGGCGCAAAACATTTCTGCTGGCGCTGGCCCTCGCCCTGACGATTTTCCCCTGGGTGGCGCGAAATTCCCTTTTGCATGGGAAATTAACCGGTATCGAAACCTCGCTTGGCTACAATCTCTACCTGGGCTATCACCCTTTGGGCAGTGGAACTTTTCAGTATGGCATTTCGCTCGATCTGCTGCCCATCCTGGATGATGCGGCGCGCGAGCGAATTGGGATCGCCGAGGGGCTGAGATTTATGGCCGCTGACCCCGCGCGCGCCGCTTTCACGCTGCCGCTGCTCCGCGCCGGTCACTTTTTTGGCCTGGAACGGCGCGCGCTGCAGTATTTTTATTCCAATAATTTCTTTGGCGAAATTTCTCCGCCCTGGCTGGAAATCGCCGCCCTGCTGGCGCTGACGCCGTTTATCGTTTTGGCCTGCTCTGCCGCGTTTGGGCTGGCGCTTTGGCGCTGGAAATCCGAAAACCTGGTGCTGCCCCTCGCGCTTTTTGGCTACACCCTGCCGCATATTTTTCTACTGGCCGAAGAACGCTTCCACTACGCCCTGATTCCGGCGCTGGCGATTTTCGCCGCCCTGTGCTGGGATGGCGGCTGGCGGGCGCTGCGTCAGCGCTGGCAGTTTTCCCGCGCCGGAAAAATCGCCAGCGCTTTGGCCCTGCTGGCTCTGCTGCTGCTTTTCTTCAACTGGGGCCACGAGCTGGCCCGCGACAGATTCCAGCTTTGGCGGCTGCTGGCTCCCGGCGGCAGTCAATCTTATTTCCCCTATTAACCCATGACATTTCCGCGTTTTGACGCAAAAATTACCACCATTACCATTGTTTCCACCCTGCTGCTGATGGTGGATTATTACCACGCGCTGACTCCGCTCAAGGCGCTGGATCGAACGCTGCTTTACCTGGTTGTGCCGCTGCTGGTGATTTTGCTCTTCTTCCGTCAATCGCCCGCCGACTATGGTTTTCGCCTCGGCGACTGGAAAACCGGGCTGGCTTTTACCCTGGGCGCCATCGCTCTCCTGACCCCCCTTCTGTGGCTGATTTTGCGCGGCGATACCTCCATGCGTTTCTATTACGCGCCCCTGCTCAACGGCCCTATCCCCCTGCCGTTGGAAACGTTTCTCGAACTCTTCGGCTGGGAATTTCTCTTTCGCGGCTGGCTGCTTTTCGGCTACGAGCGCCAATTCGGCGGTGATGCGCTCTGGCTGCAGGCCGTCCCCTTTGCGCTGGCGCACATCAGCAAGCCCGAAGTGGAAACGCTTTCGACCATCTTCGGCGGCTTTGCTTTTGGCTGGCTGGCCTGGCGCACGCGCTCCTTTTTGTATCCTTTTCTGATTCACTGGTATATTTTCACGCTGGTTGCCCTGCTGGCGGGAGGCGCGTTTGGATAATTTCATCCTACGACCGGCGCAGGCGCGCGATTTCCCCGCCATACG
>JAVHNW010000136.1:0-4193 GCA_036169755.1 bacterium
GGGCAGCGCACCATGCACAGGCGCAGAAGATCTTTTTCTGGGTTGGCGGCGGTGATGTTGTCACCCATCGAACACTCCGTCAGCACCAGAAAATGCGGCGCGCGGCTTTCCTGCACGAATTTAATCATGGCATTGGTCGAGCCAGAAAAATCGGCGGCGGCCACCACTTCGGGTGAGCATTCTGGGTGAGTCAGGACGGCCACATCCGGGAATTGCGCCCGCACGGCGCGAATGTCTTCCACCGTAAATTTTTCATGCACTTCGCAGCGGCCATGCCAGCCGATGAATTGAACATCCAGCAGCGAGTTTTCCCTGATCCCTGACTCCCCGGAGGGGTTGGGGGTGAGGGACGGGAAAATGATATGTTTACCGGTCTCACGCGCCACATTACTTGCCAAATATTGGTCCGGCAAAAAAATAACCGTATCGGCGTGCAGCGATTCGACCACCGCCACCGCATTGCCAGAGGTGCAGCAAATGTCGCTTTCCGCCTTGACATCGGCGTAGGTATTGACGTAGGTGACCACCGGCACGCCGGGGTACTTGCGCTTGAGGGCGCGCACATCTTCAGCGCTGATGGATTCGGCCAGCGAGCAGCCCGCTTTTTCGGCGGGCAGCAGCACGGTTTTGCCAGGGTTGAGAATTTTGGCCGTCTCAGCCATGAAACGCACCCCGCAAAAGACGATCACCTGCCGGTCGGTTTGGGCGGCCTTGCGGCTCAGGTCGAGCGAATCGCCTTTGAAATCGGGGATGGAATGGAAAAGCACCGGCTCCATGTAGTTATGGCCCAAAATGACGGCATTGCGCTCACGCTTCAGGTGATTAATTTCCACCGCAATTTCGGCTTTGTAATACAGTTCTGCATCCGGCACAAAATTTCCCAGGCGGGCTTTTAATTCTTCGTACAGGGTTTGGGCTTCAGGGTTCATTTTTCTCCTCACTTTCTGTTGGGCAAGTCTCCGACTTGCCGCGCAAATCGAAGATTTGCGCTACAGCAAAATATCCAATGAAACATCCATCACCGGCGCAGAATGGGTCAGCGCGCCGATGGAAATAAAATCCACGCCGGTTTCGGCAATCGCGCGGACGCGGGCCAGCGTCACATTGCCGCTGGCCTCCAATTTGGCGCGCCCGGCGCTCAGTTCGACAGCGCGGCGCATTTCTTCCAGGCTCATATTGTCGAGCAAAATGCGCTCCACGCCGAGCGCCAGCGCCTGGCTCAGCTCTGCCAGCGTGCGGGTTTCCACCTCGATGGGCAGGCCGCTGGCAGCGGCGCGGGCGCGGCGCAGGGCCTCGCTCATCGAACCGGCAAAATCAACGTGATTATCCTTGATGAGAATCATGTCGTACAAGCCGAGGCGATGATTTTTTCCGCCGCCCAGGCGCACCGCCAGTTTATCAACGGCGCGCAGGCCGGGAGCGGTTTTGCGCGTATCGAGGATTTGCGCCCCCGTCCCGGCGACCGCCTGCACAAACTGATGGGTGAGCGTGGCGATGCCCGACATGCGCCCCAAAAAATTGAGGGCCGTGCGCTCGCCGGTAAAAAGCGCGCGCGCCGCGCCGGAGAGCAGCGCCAAAGGCTGACGGTTTTCCACGGCTGCGCCATCCGCTACCAGCGGGGAAAATTCCAACTGCGGGTCGAGGCGCGCAAAGACGGCGGCGGCCAGTTCCAGCCCGGCCACTATGCCGCTTTGCTTGGCAATCACCTGGCCGCGAGCGCGCGCTGCGGGCGGGAAAATCGCCTGGCTGGTGGCATCGCCCGCGCCGAGGTCCTCGGCCAGAGCGCGCTCAATGCTTGCGAGAATTTCGGGGGAAAGGGTCACAAAAGCTCCTTTGGTGTATTTTTTACACAAACCTAATTCAAAAAAGAAAGCGGTGTTCCGCTTTGTGTAAATTTTACACGATTATAGGCAATTCAAAAAACCTGTCAAGGGAGGGGATTGTTTTTCGGCATCGTGTTTTGTATACTGGTGAAAAAGGAGAATATGATGAAAAGACCCGTTTTTATGATGATTGTTGTTCTTCTGGCAGCCAGCCTGGCTTGCAGTTTATTCAACGCCGTCCCCAGCGCCCCGGCGCAATCGGCCACCGTGCTGTTTCAGGATGACTTTTCCAACACCTCAAGCGGTTGGGACCAGGCTTCTGGCGATAACGGCTCCACCGATTACGCCAATGGCGCCTACCGCATTTATGTGACCACCTCGCAGTATGACGCCTGGGCCAACCCCGGCAAATCGTTTGACGCAGACACGAGCGTGGAAGTGGACGTGACCAAAAGCGCCGGGCCGGACGCCAACGATATGGGCGTAATTTGCCGCTACAACACGGTGAATGGCAATTTCAACTTCTACTACTTCATCATCAGCAGCGATGGTTTTGCGATGATTGCCAAAATGGTGGACGGCCAGTCTACTTTTTTGGCTGAAAAGGCGACAGACCCCAACCCGGCCATCAAAATGGGGAATGCCACCAATCATTTGCGCGCCGACTGCGTGGGCAGCCAGCTGACGTTTTACGTCAACGGAACGCAGGTGATGAGCGTCACCGACAGCGATTTGACCGGCGGCGGCGATGTGGGCCTGATTGCGGGTACGTTTGCAGATGCCGGAACAGACGCGCTCTTCGATAATTTTGTAGTCACCAAGCCATAAATTTCGGCACGACTTTTTCTCGTGGCGCAAACCTTTGGTTTGCGCCACGAGTGCTGCCGGGGCAAAAAATTATTCCTGGCCTGGTTTCCAAACAAAAAGCGCAGCAATGCCAATGAATAAAACGATGGTGACGGCCAGCCCGCCTTCCGGGCCGAATGCGCCGCCGGTGAACCAATCCGGGCCGATTTCCTTCAAGTTCAGCAACATACCGCCGCCAAAACTGCCGCCGCTGACTTCAAAACCAAAAAAATTACCCTGAATCCAATTCCAAACGCTGTGCAGGGCGCTGATGCCCCACAGCGAACCTTCGCGCAAGGCGTAGAAGGCGGCAAAAAGACCGAAAAGCGCCAGGTTGACCAGCGCCAGCCCGCTGAGGTTGGCGTTCAGGCCGTGCAGGGCGGCAAAAAACAGGGCCGAGCCGAGAATGCCCACCCAGGGTCGGTAGCGCGAGCCGAGTACCGGCAGCACCCAGCCGCGGGCGAGAATTTCCTCCGAAGCGCCCTGCACCATCCAGCCGATGAAAACCAACAGCACCCCGCCGAGAGCGGCCAGCCCCTCCAGCGAAGAATCGCCGCCGCTTTCGCGGGCGGTGAATCCGAAAATCGCCAACAGGCCGACCGCCCCGCCGAAGAGCAGCGCCCCCCAAAGCAGCCCGCGCCCATATTTTCCGCCCGCCCCGCCGATTTCGTAGCCGAGGCTGGCAAAGGAACGTTTTTCGTAAAATTTCGTCCACAACCAGAGGAGAAAAAACATCGGCCCGAAGGAAAAAATCAGGGTCAGCGCCATCCAAAAACCGGAGAGGAGCGCGCCTTGCCCGGCAGCGGAAATTCCATTTTCAGAAAAGCCGTAAAGCAGCCCCATCGCCACCGCCACGGGAATGACACCCAATTGCGAAGCCAGCATAAAAATCAGCGCCAGCGGAATTAACGCCCAAAAAGGCGGCAGGCGCCGCCCCTGCCGGGCCAGGTCAAACAAGCGCGAATGGGTAAGCCAGGTTGTCATTGCTTTCTCCTTTTTGTGCTGCGGGGTAAAACGGCGAGGCGAGCGTGGTAAAATCATTGCAGTTTCGTGACAATTTGAGGGTGTTATGACACCAAACAACGACTATCACAGCGCACCTCCGTTTGTTGAGTTTGATGCGGAAAAAAATTACCGCCACCACCGGTTGAGCCAGCTCGCCATGATTGCGGGGTTAATCTGGCTGATGATAACGTTCGTCAGCGGTGGAAAATTAATTTTGGACCTTCTGCTGCAGGATGGAAAAGTAGACGGCCTGATGGAGAAAATGCTGCTGCTGGTCTTGGCTTTTGCCTTGGGCTGGTTGACCTGCTTGGTGAGCATCCGCACCCTGGAAAATTTGCTGCTACCCTATCTCTTGCGCGGCTTTTCGTGGCTGGTCGTGACCTGTATTTTGCTATTTTACGCCTGGATCGCCTTTCAACTTTTCAATAATGCCGATATCTCGTTTAAATACCTGCTGCTCTGCGCCAGCCTGCTGACAGTGGGGTTTATCATCCTGGTTGCGCTTGGCCTGCTATTGGA
>JAVHNW010000137.1:0-4118 GCA_036169755.1 bacterium
TTGCTCCAGCGCGTGACGCAGTGAATATCCATCACCAGGCGGATGCGCGGCAGTTGATTAAATTCATCCCAACTCCAGCGCTTTTCGCTTTCCACCTCGCCCGACACGCGAAAATCCCAGGTGGCCGGGTTGAAGGGTGGCACCGGGCCGTAATGCAGCACCGGAAATTTCACGGTCAGCGCCTGTCCGGGCGGCAGGCGGCCTTCCTTGCGGATGCGTTCTTCCTCTTTTCTGCGGTCAGGGCCTTCAAATAAAAACATTGTGGACTTCTCCTCTCTGAATTTGATTATACTGAAGTTCACTTGCCCGGTCATTAAATTCTTGTGAGAGCAAGGTATGGTAGCATAGGCCCGTCATGTCCAAAAAAACACTTTTTTTGCTTATTTTTCTGGCTTTTGCCCTGCGTTTCGCGTTGGGCGCGGGCGCTTTTTTTCTTCTGCCGCGCCTCAACTACGGCGACAGCCCGGCGCAAAAAGCGGGCTACCTGTTTTATGACGCCTACCGGCGCGACCTGCAGGCTGCCGAATTGGCGCAATCGGACGAAAATTTACTGCAGGCTTTTTCGGGCAGTTATGAATCGGATCAGTATGGCGGACTGTTGGCGCTCAGCGCGGGGGTTTATCGCCTGCTGGGCAGTCACCAGCCGCTGGCTCTGATTTTTCTCGCCGCGCTGCTGGGCGCGCTCGGCGGCTGTTTTGTGTATTCCGCCGCCGAAAAAGTGCTCACCCCGCGCGCCGCGATTTTTGCCGTTTGTCTTTTTTTGTTTTATCCCGAAGCCATTTTGTTGGGCGCTTCACAAATGCGTGAACCATTTTTGATGACTCTGCTGGCCGTGTTTTGGGCCGCGCTGCCATCTGCCGGGTCGAATTTTCGCCCCTGGCAGGCGCTGGCCGCGCTGGCGGCGATGCTTCCGCTCTCGCCGGGGATTGCCCTGCTGGCGCTGGTCGCCGCCGCCGGGTGGCGCTACGCCGGGGCCGGGCGGCGCGGCCTCTCGTGGCCGATTCTGCTTTCCGCCGGGATGCTTTTTCTGCTGGGGCTGGCGGCGCTTTCTTTCAGCTGGAACAATCTCATTCACGCGCAGAGCGGCCCGCTGGGCATCCTCGGCGTTTGGGCGCGCGAAACGGTTCGCTGGAACACGCATTTGCTCAAGCAGAGTTCTGGCATTGTGCAGCTTTTGCTGACGAGCCTGCCTGCCGGGCTGGCGCCGCTATTTGTGACGGCGTATGGCCTGCTTCAGCCGGTGCTGCCCGCCGCCCTGCTGGAACCCGCCCATCCCTTTTGGCAGACGCTGGGGGTGGCGCGCGCGTTGGGCTGGTATTTGCTGCTGCCGTTTGTGGCTTACAGCCTGTTTTCAGCCTGGAGCGTCAGCGACCTGCGCGCGCGGCGGCAGTGGCTCTGGCTGGCGGCGCTGACCTGGGCCTGGGCGCTGATTGCCGCCCTGCGCGGCGGTGGCGACCAGTGGGACAACCCGCGCTACCGCGTCATTCCATTGATTTTCCTTTGCCTGCTGGCGGCTCAGGCCTGGGCCGCGCCCAAAACGCGCTGGTTTTGGCGCATTGTGGCCGTGGAAACGCTGATTGTGGGGATTTTCAGCCACTGGTATTTGTACCGTTACCTGAAGATTGGCTTCAATCTGGGCATTCGCAACACGCTGGCCCTGGCGCTGGCGGCGGCGATTTTGGGGGTCGCCGCCGATTGGGGCTGGGAGCGGCGCAAAAGGTTTCGGGTATAATTCAGCCGTTGAATAATCATCAGGAGAAAAAAATTTATGAAAACTGCTCTTATCACCGGCATCACCGGTCAGGATGGCTCGTACCTGGCAGAATTTCTGCTCGCCAAAGGCTACGAAGTGGTCGGCATGGCGCGCCGCTCTAGCACGGTGACGTTTGAACGCATCGAACATATTCAGGATGATATTTCGATTGTCCAGGGCGACCTGCACGACCAGAGTTCGCTGGTGAGCGTGTTGGAAGAGTATAAGCCAGACGAGGTGTACAACCTGGCGGCGCAGTCGTTTGTGCCGACTTCTTGGGGGCAGCCGATTCTCACCGGCGAGGTGACCGGCCTGGGCGTGGCGCGCCTGCTGGAGGCGATTCGCTTGGTGAACCCGAAAATCCACTTTTACCAGGCTTCCTCCAGCGAGATGTTCGGCAAGGTGGTGGAAGTGCCTCAGCGCGAAAGCACGCCGCTTTATCCACGCTCGCCCTACGGCGTGGCAAAAGTCTACGGGCATTGGATTACCATCAACTACCGCGAATCGTTTGATTTGTTCGCCACCTCGGGCATTTTATTCAACCACGAAAGCCCGCGCCGCGGCATGGAATTTGTCACCCGTAAAATCTCCAGCACCGCCGCAAAAATCAAACTCGGCCAGGCCAAAGAACTGCGCCTGGGCAACCTCGAATCGCAGCGCGATTGGGGCTTTGCCGGTGACTACGTGGAAGCAATGTGGATGATGCTGCAGCACAGCACGCCCCAAAGCTTTGTCATCGGTACTGGCGAAACCCACTCCGTGCGCGAATTTTGCGAGCTGGCTTTTAGTCATGTCGGCCTGAATTATCAGGATTATGTTGTGCAAGACCCGCGTTTCTACCGCCCCGCCGAGGTGGATTTGCTCATCTCCGACCCAACCAGGGCCCAAACCGAACTGGGCTGGCAGCGCAAAGTTTCGTTTAAACAATTGGTGGAGATGATGACCGAAAGCGATTTACAGCGCTTTTCCAAAAAATAAGTGACCAATTCTTTCCGCGCCTCGCTTCACGCCCTTAAAATCCGTCCCTGGCTGGCGGATTTTTTGGCTTTAATCGGCTTTGGGCTGTACGCCGCGCAAATGTGGCGCTTCGCCCACTTGCAATTTTCGGTGCTGGACGAGGGCCTGTACCTCTACAAAGGCCTTTTGCTGGCAGACGGCCAGTACACGCCTTTTCAGGATTTCGGCCTGTGGATGAATCAAATGCCGCTGGCCTATCTGATGTATGGCTGGGCGCAGCAGATTTTTGGCGCGGGCCTGCGCGCCGGACGCATGTTCGCCTTTGCCCTGGGGCTGTTGACCGCGCTGGGACTTTTTCTCACCGCCCGGCGGCTGGGTGGCCGCTGGACAGCCGCCGCGCTGCTTTGGGCGCTGGCGCTCAACCCGGCGGCGCTGCGCATCGGCGCCATGGCCGCCTCGCAGGCGCTGACCGCCTGCCTGCTGGCCTGGACATTTTTCTTCAGCCTGGGCGAAAATCGCCGCCCCTGGCAGCTTTTTCTGGGCGGCGCATTGGCCGGCGTCACGGTGATGGTACGCATCAACCTGATTTTGCTCCTGCCGCTGCTGGCGTTTTCTCTCTGGCGGGCCAAACGGCGCGGCCTGCCCGCCCTGCTGGCCGGGATGCTGCTCACCTTTGGCGGCCCGCACCTGCTTTACTGGCCCAATATTTTGCGGCTGTGGGCCAAATGGCTGCCGTTTCCCTTCCTGGCACAATTTTTTCCACCGCCCAACACGCCGGTCTGGAATCCACAATCGCCGCTGGGCTACCGCGTGGCGAGCCTGTTTTTGGCCTTCCGCTACCATTTTGCGGCGCTGTTCGGCGCATTGGCGGCCTGGATTTTTGGCGGCGACAGCCGCAAACGTCCAGAACTGACCTTTTTGAGCCTTTTTCTGCTGACTTCCTTTTTGCTGCACGCCTGGGCCTCGCTCGGCAATGAGTACTGCGTTTTTTGTTTTTCCACCTACACCGCGTTTTACGCCGGGGCCGGGCTGCTGCTTGCCGCGCTAACGTTGCCATCCTGGAACTTAAACCCGCCTGCGCCCAAACGCTGGCTGGGCGGGCTGGCAGTCGTGATTTTGCTGGTCGGCATGGCCTACTCTGCCGAGGGAACCATCCGCGATTTGTTGCCGCAGAATTTTTACCGGCGGCTGGTGAGGCTGCCCGCGCCGGGCTTCGGCGGGGCGCAAATTTGGCAGCTTTTCGTCAACAAATTCGGCGGCGATTTGCGCTCAGTCACGGACGCCGCGCAGCTGATTTTGCCTGTCGCCGCAGCCCTGCTGCTGGCCTGGATTCTGCTTTCGGCGGGAGCCTGGCCGGGGCGGCGCCGCGCCTGGGGGCGGGGAATCGCGCTCTTCGGGCTGGCCGGCG
>JAVHNW010000138.1:0-4113 GCA_036169755.1 bacterium
ATTAATGGTCATTCCCTTGCAGTCCTCATTGATCCCTGTTTTGCGGGGCATGGTCTGGTTTCAGAAAACCCTGGGCATCCCCCTCACCGGAACGTATGCCAGCGCCTGGGTTGTTCACAGCGCCTTTGCCATGCCGCTGGCAATTTACATCTTGCGCAATTACATGATGACTCTGCCCAGAGAATTGATTGAAGCCGCCAAGGTGGACGGCGCCAGTAACTATCAGATTTTCTGGCAGCTGGTTCTCCCCGTTTCTGTTCCGGCGCTGGCTTCCTTCGCCATTTTCCAATTTCTGTGGGTTTGGAATGACTATCTGATTGCCTTCATTTTCGTAGGCGAGCAAAAGGCGGTGATGACCTATCGTCTGCTGCGCTTACTGGGACAGTACGGCCAGGGCTGGCGCGATGTCGCCGCAGGGTCATTTATTTCGCTCATCATTCCGCTGATTGTTTTCTTCGCCTTGCAGCGTTACTTTGTGCGCGGCCTTCTGGCGGGCTCGGTGAAGGGATAAACTCTGCATGTCGGATAATTTTCCCTGGTATAAAAGCGCCATTTTTTACGAACTCAATTTGCGCGCATTCTGCGATAGCAATGGTGATGGTATTGGTGACTTACCCGGCTTGTTCACGAAACTGGATTACCTGCAAAACCTGGGCATAGATTGCCTGTGGCTGCTGCCGTTCTATCCTTCGCCGCTCAAAGATGATGGCTATGACATTGCTGACTATGAGAACATTCACCCCGATTATGGCACGCTGGAGGATTTTGGGCGGTTGCTGACAGCCGTTCATTCGCGCGGCATAAAACTCATCATTGATCTGGTTTTTAATCACACATCCGACCAGCACCCCTGGTTTCGAGCCGCCCGCGCCGACCGCAACTCGCCCTATCGCCATTACTACGTCTGGAGCGACAGCGGGCGCGAATATGCAGACGCGCGCATCATCTTTTCAGATTTGGAAACATCCAACTGGGCCTGGGACGAACAAGCCGGGCAATTCTATTGGCATCGCTTTTACGCTCATCAGCCCGATTTGAATTACGACAACCCAGCCGTGCAGGATGAGATGCTCAACGTGGCGCGTTTTTGGCTCCGCCTGGGAGTGGATGGCTTCCGCGTGGATGCGCCAACCTATCTATTTGAGCGGGAAGGGACAAATTGCGAAAGCCTGCCCGAAACGCACGCTTACCTGCGGCGTTTGCGCTGTTTGGTAGACGATGAATTTCCAGGCCGCATTCTTCTGGCCGAAACCAACCAATGGCCGCGTGAATTGGTTCAATATTTTGGAAATGGCGACGAATTTCACCTGGCCTTCCACTTTCCGCTCATGCCGCGTCTGTTTTTGGGGCTGGCGCGCCAGGACTCTGCCCCCATCCGCGAAATTCTAAACAGCACGCCATCTATCCCTGATATCTGTCAGTGGGCAACCTTCCTGCGTAACCACGATGAATTAACACTGGAAATGGTCACGGAGGAAGAACGCCGCTTTCTCTGGCGCGAATATGCGCCCGACCCGCGCATGATTCTCAACCAGGGCATTCGCCGGCGCCTGGCGCCGCTGTTGGCGAATGACCGCCGTAAAATTGAGCTGGCGTACTCGCTGCTGCTCACTTTGCCCGGCTCGCCCGTGTTGTATTACGGCGATGAAATTGGCCTGGGCGAAAACCTGAACCTGCCCGACCGCAACGGAGTGCGCACCCCCATGCAATGGCAGGCAAATTCCTTTTCCGGCTTTTCTGACTCCGCTCCTTACGCGCCCTTTCCCGAAGATGACTATGCCCCGGCGCGCGTCAATGTTGCCGCGCAGCAGCGCGACCCCGCCTCGCTTCTCAACAGCATTCGCGCTCTGATCGCCTGCCGCAAGCAAATCCCTGCCCTGGGCGGCAGCGAAATGGTCTGGCTCGAAACAGGAATTCAGTCCGTGGCTGCCTATCTGCGCCCGCAGGAACTGGGCAGCCTGCTGGTTTGCAACAACCTGAGCTCCTCTGCGCAAGACATCCCGCTTGCTCCGCTTGGCCAAAAATCTGCGCGAGACCTGTTCAGCGGTGAAATTTTGAGTCTTCCCACCCGCCTGCTGCTGCCGCCATATTGCTACCGTTGGTTTGAATTGAAAAACTAGTCCTTCGTAATATTTTTTATGCGCCCCCTCTGCCATTTCACCCCTCCCTCGAACTGGCTCAACGACCCCAATGGGCTGGTTCATTATGCCGGGCAATATCACCTCTTTTACCAATATCACCCGCACAGCCTGAGCTGGGGTCCCATGCATTGGGGACATGCGGTCAGCCGCGACTTGCTCACCTGGGAACATTTGCCGATTGCCTTGTATCCCGACTCAAATGGCGTGATGTTTTCTGGCAGCGCGGTGGTAGATTGGCGCGACACCGCCGGTTTTGGCGCAGAGGCGCTAATCGCCATCTACACCTGTCACCAGCCAGGTTTTGAGACGCAAAACCTGGCCTGCAGCCTGGATCAAGGCCGTGTTTGGCAAAAATATACGGGCAATCCGGTGCTTTTCCCCCCGCCCAATACCCCCGATTTCCGCGACCCCAAAGTGATTTGGTACGCCGACCATTGGGTGATGTGCCTGGCCGCAGGGCGTGAAATTCACATCTATAGTTCGCCCAACCTGAAGAATTGGACGCGCGCCAGCGTCTTCGCCCCGGAAAATCTCCCCCGCGCCTCAGTGCTGGAGACGCCCGACCTGTTTGAACTCGCTGTGGCGGGTTCCGACCAAAAGCACTGGGTGCTAACGCTAGGTGTCAGTGCGGCGGCTCCAGCGGGCGGCTCTGGCTCTCGATACTTCATCGGCCAGTTTGACGGGTTTACATTTGTTCCTCAACTTTCGTCAGAAATCCCGCTGTGGATGGATGAAGGCCCCGATTTCTACGCGCCTCAAACCTGGAACGATTTGCCTGAACAGCGCCGCGTGGTCATTGGCTGGATGAGCAATTGGAAATACGCCCGGCAAACCCCGGCCAGCGAATGGCGTGGCATGTTCAGCATTCCGCGTGCGCTGACGCTTGTCGAAACGGAGAGCGGCCTCCGCCTGGCGCAAATGCCCATCGCGGAGGTGAATGCCCGGCGGAGCAAGGTTTTTTCCATGCAGGGGAAAATGCTCCCGCCTGGCGAAAACCTGTCGAGCGGCCTGCAGTCCGCCGCGTGGGACGTCGAAGCGCAGATCATCCCCGAAGCGGCAACTCGCTTCGGATTCCGCCTGCTGGCTGGCGCGGAAGCAGAAACCCTTATCGTCTGTGATGCGGCGGCGAGTACTATTTGCGTTGATCGCACGCACTCGGGCCAGGTTGATTTTTCTCAAGATTTTGCTGCTGTTCACACTGCCAGGCTGCCCAGCCCCGAAATAATCACGCTGCGTATTCTTTTTGACTGCGCTTCTGTTGAAGTTTTTGCCCAAAATGGCCTGGTTGTACTGAGCGAGAGTATTTTTCCACCGGCAGGCAGCCTGGGGTTAACGTTTTTCGTTGAAGGGGGCGCAGCCTGGGTGAAAGATTTGAATATTTACCGGCTGGTCTAGCCGATAAATTTTGGGTACGATTACTTTTTTAGGAGACCGAATGGCTCACCTTTACGGCGGTATTGAAGGCGGTGGAACGAAATTTATTTGCGCCATTGGCAGCGGGCCTGATGATATTCGTGCTGAAATTCGCATCCCGACTACTACGCCCGCAGAAACTCTGGGTCGGGCGGCTGAATTTTTCCGCAGCGCGCCAGAATTTCAGAGCGGGGGGCTTGCCGCTCTGGGTGTGGCCTGTTTTGGCCCGCTCGACCCTGACCCGGTTTCGTCAATGTTTGGACACATTTTGCCTACGCCAAAACCTGGTTGGACAGGTGTCGATGTGGTTGGAACGCTGCAGGCCGCGCTGGGTCTTCCCGTGGCTTTTGATACGGATGTCAATGGCGCTGCGCTGGCTGAAGCGCGCTGGGGCGCCGGGAGAAACTGCGACCCGGTTTTGTATCTCACGATTGGCACAGGTATTGGTGGCGGCGCACTGGTGAATGGTCGGCTTTTGCATGGGCTGCTTCATCCAGAGATGGGACATATTCCCCTGCCGCATGATTTTGTGCGAGACCCTTTCCCTGGTGTATGTCCT
>JAVHNW010000139.1:0-4108 GCA_036169755.1 bacterium
TTCATGGCGTGGTCACGCAGACCGCACATCTCGACCTGGTGATTGCCCGCTACGCGCCAGAATGGCCCTTCGACCAAATCGCTACAATTGACCGCAATATTTTGCGCATGGCAACCTGGGAATTCGCCGTTTGGGGGGAAACGCCGCTCAAAGTCGCCATCAACGAGGCGGTGGAATTAGCCAAACATTACGGCTCAGACAACGCTCCGCGTTTCATCAACGGCGTATTGGGCAGCCTGGCTGACCACGAACACGAAATTCACCAAACGTTAACTCAAAAAAGCGCATAAATTTATGGAAATCCTCGGCGTTGGTCTACCAGAGTTATTATTTGTCGTCATTTTAGCGCTGGTTCTGCTCGGCCCGAAAGATATGGCCGAAACCGGGCGCTTGCTGGGGCGCTGGCTCAATCGCTTTGTCAAATCGGACGGCTACAAAGTTTTCACCCAAACCACCAAAGAGCTGACCGGCCTGCCGACCCGCTTGATGCGCGAGGCCAACCTGGAAGATGCCAAAGAAAATCTTCAAGCCTATGACGAGGACGTGAGAAAGAAACTGAGCGGCAGAATTCAGCCGCCGCGCAAACAGAACATGGACGAAAGCGACCTGTTCATCACCACGCCTGAAGAAACCCAGCCGCCCGCCGAAAAATCTGCGCCCGCTGAAACTTCCCCCGCCGAGGACAAACCCCTGCCATGAAGTCGTTTTTCGCGCGCCTGGCCCTGGCCTTCCGCAACCTGATTCTGCTTCCGTTTCGCCTGCTGGGCTGGGTTTTCCGCCCCGTCTGGCAGCGCATCCAGCGCGGACGAATTTATAAATTTTTCGTTGGCATCAAAACGTTCATGACGGCTGTTCCCAAAGAAGATGATTTTCTGGACGCTTTCGGCACTGCCATCAAACATCCAGACGAAGTCGTGGAACAGCTCGAAGCGCTGCGCTGGCACATTCTGCGCTCGCTGATTGCGCTCTCGCTGACCATTTTGATTTCCTTCTCCTTCACCCAAAACATGGTCGAATTTTTGGCCGGGCCGGTGGGTGGGCTGGAAAAACTTCAGGCCATCGAAGTCACCGAATCGCTCTCCGTTTTCATGCGCGTTGCCCTGCTAACAGGTATCGCTCTGGCAACCCCCTACATCGCTTTTGAAATCTGGCTTTTCGCCGCGCCGGGCATCTACCCCACCGCCCGCTGGATAGGCCTGTTTTCCATCCCCTTCGCGCTGATTTTCTTCCTCGGCGGCGCATGGTTCGCCTACCAAATCATGCTGCCCGCCGCCCTGCCCTTTTTGCTCGACTTTTTGGGCATCGCCGCCCGCCCTCGCCCCGAATCCTACTTCACCTTCGTCACCGGATTGATGTTCTGGCTGGGCGTCTCCTTTGAATTTCCGCTGGTCATCTTCGCCCTTTCGGGAATGGGAATCGTCAAGCCGCGCATGTTGCTCAAATACTGGCGCATCGCCATCATTCTGATTGCCATTGCCGCCGCCATCATTACCCCCACCATTGACCCAATCAATATGGCGTTGGTCATGGGCCCCATGATTGGCCTATACTTTCTCAGCATTATTTTCAGCGCCATCGCCGCCGGGTTTATCCGCCGCAAGAGCAAAAAGAGCATTCCAGTTCCATAAAAATAAAAAAATCCGACTCAAAAACAGGTATCATTACATTCAAACCGGCCCACCACGCCAAAAATCCGCCGGTTTGGAGAAGAAGAATGAAACCTGCCGTCAAATGGCTGACAGCGCTCATCATCCTATCGCTCGCCAGCACCGCCTGCCAATTTTCACTGATTGACTGGTCGCTCTTCGACCAGCCAACGCCCGTTCCCGGCAGCAACAACCCTAGCGCGACACCGACCCCATTAGCCGAAATCACTTTCGATTTAACGCTGCCCGCCCCCGTCCCGGCGGGTAGTTCCGTTTACCTGGCCGTGCTGGACGAAGTCACCGGGCTGGCGCTCAACCCCCTGCTTTACACCATGCAGGCAGCAGACGCTCAACATTATTTTCTCAAATTACCGGTTGTGCTGAATTCCGTCATTAAATATCGCTACGTTTTACAGGGGCCGCTCAATGCGCAGGAAACCAACGCGCTCAATCAAACCGTGCGCTACCGCTTAATATACGCTGACACACCCAAAATTGCCCAGGATAGCCTGGCTGGTTGGGGAAACTCCCCCTACACCGGAACTCTGGGCGGCCTGTACGGCGTTGTCAGCCGCGCCGATACCAACCAGCCGCTGACAAATATCCTCGTCAGCGCAGGCGGAATTTCCACGCTGACCGATTCGCTCGGCCAATTCAACCTGCCCGCCCTGCCGCCCGGCATTCAACGGGTGAGCTTCTACGCCCTAGACGGCGCTTTTCAGCCCTTCGACCAGGGCGCGGAAATTCACGCCAACGTCAGCACAGACACAAAAAACATCAGCCTGCAGCCAGCAAAAATGGTCAAAGTCACCTTCGCCGTTGGCCTGCCTGCCGAGACTACCGTTGGCGCGCCGCTGCGCCTGGCTGGCAATCTGACCAGCCTCGGCAACACTTTCGCCGACCTGAGCGGCGGAATCAGCGTGCTGGCAAGCCGCGCTCCCACCCTCTCAGCACAAAACGATGGCCGCCAAAGCATCACCCTCAGCCTGCCCGCCGGGGCCGATATTCGCTACAAATACACGCTGGGCGATGGTTTCTGGAACGCTGAACACGCTGCGGACGGCGCCTTTGTCACCCGGCAATTAATCGTGCCGCAAAACGACACCACCCTCAGCGACACTATCACTACCTGGCGGGCGGGAAATTCGGCTCCCATTCTGTTCGATATCAGCGTCCCGGCCAACACCCCCACGGGCGACACCCTCTCCATCCAATTCAACCCCTACGGCTGGACAGAACCCCTGCCCATGTGGCCGATGGGCAATAACCGCTGGGTTTATCAACTTTACGGCCCGCTGAACATGTTGGGAAACTTTGGCTACCGCTACTGCCGCAACGACCAATGCGGCGCGGCAGACGACATCGCAACGGCAAACGGCGAAGCGCGCAACGCCGCCACCAGCCTGATTGCTGAAAACCTGCAAGACAACATCAGTGCCTGGAAATGGCTACCCGCAAGCGAACCCGCCTCACTGGCGGCGGTTCCCGTCACCGCGCGCCAGGCCGGTTTCGCCGCCGGGGTAGAATTTCAGGCGGGCTATCACCCCTCCTGGCAGGCGCTTTACCCCTCGGCGCTGATTAATATTCAGGCGCTGGGCGCCAACAGCCTGATTTACACGCCCAGTTGGAGCGTAGAATCAGCCAGCCCGCTGATTTTTGCCCCCCGCCCAGGGCGTGACCCACTCTGGAGCGATGCGGCGCAGGCAATTCAATATTCACGCGCGCTGAATTTTTCCACGCTGATTTATGCCACGCCGCGTTTCACCACCGGGGCCGATGATTTTTGGCAAAACGCGCCGCGCACGCCAGAATGGTGGGCCGCCTGGTTTGCGCGCTACCGCGCTTTTGCGCTCTATCACGCCGACCTGGCGACTCAAAGCGGCGCACAGGGCCTAATTCTTGGCGGGGAGGAAATCGCCGCCAGCCTGCCAGGCGGCCTGCTGGGTGATGGCACTGCCAGCGGCGTTCCCGCCGAGGCAGAATCCACCTGGCGCGCGCTGCTGCGCGATGTCCGCAATCACTTTCAGGGAAAAGTCTACTGGGCGCACTCCTATGCTAACGCGCTCGCGCCTGCCCCAATATTCATCAACGAGTTCGATGGGATTTACCTGCTCTGGTCCGTGCCGCTGGCCGCCCATGGCAACGGCATTGACGCGCTGACCGCTGAAGCCGGGCGGCGCATGGACGAAGAGCTGCTGCCCTTCCTGGCGCAAAATCATCAAAGCGCCATCATCGCCATCAATTACCCCTCCGCCGCCGGCGCGGAAAGCGGCTGCGTGCCAGATGGAACGGGCGGCTGTCTCCGCTGGGAGGCGCTGGCGCGGCCCAACGCGGACGTAGCGGCGGCAACCCTCGCTTTGGCGACGCAGGCCAATCTATACCAGGCAGTGATGCAGGCGGTTGACGCGCGCCAATGGCTGGGCGGCTTCGTCTCGCGCGGCTACTATCCGCCCGTAGCCCTA
>JAVHNW010000140.1:0-4065 GCA_036169755.1 bacterium
CCCACTGCACGAAGCGAAAAAGTGCCAAATCGGGGCGGCCTGCCGGGCCGTAAACGGTGAAAAAGCGCAGAATAGTGGTGTCAATATTGTACAAGTGGTGATAACTGTGCGCCAGCACCTCGGCCCCTTTTTTGCTGGCGGCGTAGGGCTGCAGCACCTCGCTGGAGGAAGCCGTCTCTGGCGTGGGGTAGGCCGGGTTTGCGCCGTAAATGCTGGAGGTGGAGGCCAGGATAAATTTACAGCCGCCGCTTTGCCGGGCAACTTCGAGCATGTTCAGCGTGCCGGTGACGTTGGATTGCAGGAAAATCCAGGGATCTTCCACGCTGTAGCGCACCCCGGCGCGCGCGGCCAGGTTAATCACCCCGTCAAAGGGGCGGGCGGTAAAGGCCGGATGCTGAATGATGGCGCGCTCCGAAATATCGCCCAGCACAAAAGTGAAAGCAGGCAGCGCCTGTAATTTTTTCAGGCGATATTCCTTCATGCGCGGGTCGTAGGAGTCATTCATATTGTCAATGCCGACAACGCTGTGCCCCTGCCCAATCAACATTTCGCTGGTTTTCGCGCCGATAAATCCCGCGGCGCCGGTAACGAGATAGTGGGACATAAACCTCCTTAAAGTCGCACGACTTTCGGGCTTTGCTTGCCCATTTTCCCCAGCGCGTTGCGGCTGTCGAAAATAAATTGGGCTTTGGCGAGGATGGCCTTGTAATCGTAGGAACTGTGGTTGGTCACAATCACCACCGCGTCTGCCTCGGCCACTTTTTGCAGCAGGTCGGCGTCTGCAACGCTGTCCATGTTCCAGCCTTCATGTTCGTGGCGGATGTGCGCAATGTGCGGGTCGTGATATTCAACCAGCGCGCCCTTTTTCTTCATCAGCGCAATCACGTCCATCGCGGGCGATTCGCGCACATCGTCAATGTCCGGCTTGTAGGCGACTCCCAGCACCAGGACTTTGTTGCCCTTGAGGGTTTTTTCCCGGTCGTTGAGCGCTTCCAACACCCGGCTGACAACGTAGCGCGGCATATTGGTATTAATTTCGCTGGCAAGTTCGATGAACTTTGCGTTGTAGTTCATCTCTTTCATCTTCCACGAAAGATAGAGCGGGTCAATCGGAATGCAGTGACCGCCCAGGCCGGGGCCGGGCGTGAACTTCATGAAGCCGAAGGGTTTGGTGGCGGCGGCGTCAATCACTTCCCAAACATCCACGCCCAGGCGTTCACACATCAGCGCCAGTTCGTTGACCATGCCGATATTAATCATGCGGAAGGTGTTTTCGAGCAGTTTCGCCATTTCGGCGGCTTCCACGCTGGAGACGGGCACCACCGTTTCGAGCGCGCCGCTGTACCAGGCAGTCGCCACTTCCGCGCAGGCAAGGGTCATGCCGCCCATCACTTTCGGCGTGTTGTAGGTTGTCCAGTCTTCGCGGCCCGGGTCAACCCGTTCCGGCGAAAAGCAGATGAAAATATCCTCGCCCACCTTGAGACCCGATTTTTCCGTCAGCATGGGCGTCATCAGTTCGCGGGTTGTGCCAGGGTAGGTGGTCGATTCCAGCACAATCACCATGCCTTTGTGGACATATTTTGCCAGCTGCTCCACTGCCGAGACGATGTAAGACATATCGGGGTCGCCGGTTTTTCGCAGCGGGGTGGGCACGCAAATCGAAACAGCGTCCATTTCGGCCAGCGCGGCAAAATCGGCGCTCATGTTCAGGCGGCCAGCAGCGTTCAGGCGGACGACAGTTTCGGAGGGGACATCTTGAATGTAGGAAATGCCCTTTTGAAAAGTATCCACCTTGCGCTTGTCCGGGTCCACGCCGAGGACGTTGAAGCCTTTTTCGGCGAAAACCACTGCCAGCGGCAGGCCAACGTAGCCCATGCCGAGAATGCCAATTTTGGCCGTTTTATCCTGCAATTTTTTAATGAGCGTATCTTTAATGGTCATTTTTTGTCCTTTATTTTTTTATAAAAAAGCGGGGCGCATTTTTTGCGGCGCGCCGCCGTCAAAACAAATTCATTTGTTTGGGCTGTTCTTCTTCGGCGGGAGTATACGCCGATTTTTCCTCGGCGGAGGAATCCCGCTGGAGTTTGGCGCGCGCCTCGTCCAGCAGCGCGGGCAGGCGCGCAAAATCGGCCAGGATGGCGGGCTTGAGCGGCGGCTGATGGAGCGCCGCTGCCGGGTGAAACATGGCAATCACAAAACGTTCTCCCACCTGACGCATTTGCCCGTGCACCTGCGAAATTTTGACGCCGGGCATAAATTTCGCCATCGAAAAACGCCCCAGCGTGATGATGATTTTCGGGTTGATGGCGGCAATTTGCCGCTCCAGGTAGGCATCGCAGGCCGAAAGTTCTTCCGGCAGCGGGTCGCGGTTGCCGGGCGGGCGGCATTTGACGACATTGCCAATCCAGACCTCTTCACGTTTCAGCCCGGCCTGCGCCAGCAGCTCGCTCAAAAACTGGCCCGACTGACCGACAAAAGGCAGGCCCTGTTCATTTTCGTTAAAGCCGGGGCCTTCGCCAATTAACATAATTTCCGCGTCCGCCGGGCCAACACCCGGTACCGATTTGTGACGGGTGCGGTGCAAAGCGCAGTTGGTGCAGGCCGAAACTTCGGCGGCGATTTGGTCCAAGACAGACATGAGATTCTTCTTTCTGGTTTGCCGCTTGTTTTTGTGGCGGCACAATCTTCAAATTTTCACCGACATCAAAACTGCCGCCTCGCCGTTGAGGTAATATTTTGGGCGCAGGCCGTCTTCGACAAAGCCAAAACTGCGATAAAGCGCCCGCGCGGCCAGGTTACTTTCGCGCACTTCCAACATCACGCGCGTCAGACGCAGTTCGGCGGCTTTGCTCAGCGCGGTTTGCAGCAGGGCGCGGCCAATTCCCTGGCGCCAAAAATCGGGGTGAACGGCCAGGTTGGCAATTTCGCCCTCGCCCACCAAATTCCACAACGTCAGCGAAGCGGCCAGGCGCCGATCAACTTCGGCTACCCAGCAAAAGGTCGTTTCGCGCTTGAGCAGCTCGCGCGCGTATTGGTTGGGCGTCCAGGGTAGCAAAATTCCCGCCGCGGCATCCATTGCGGCAACCTGGGGAATATCGGCGGGGGACATGCGGCGGATATTCATGCCTCACGCTGGAATCGGCGGGCCAACTTGCAGGTAAATTGGGGCGAGGGCGGCCAGCGGGTCGCTTTCGCCAGCCTGCCAGCGCCGCCAGGCCAGTTCGGCCAGGATTCCGGGGCGGCGCACGGCGCCGGCCGGGGAGGCCAGGGTGATTTTCTCGTTTTTGGAGAGGATTTGACGCTCGGCGCCGGTCAGTTCGCCCGTTAAAAAGGTGGGGCGGGTGATTTCGGCGCTCAGCGCTTCGGCGCTGGTCACGCGCAGATTTTCGGCGCAGGCCTGCCAGCCGCTTGCGGAAGCGGTGTACCAGCCGACAGCCAGGCGCCCCCGCCCGGCGGCCAGCAGACAAGCCAGGGCGGAGTCGCTGCTCAGACTCAGCGGCGCGGCGAGAATTTCCAGGGTGGGGATTCCAATCAACGGCAGGGAAAGGCTGAACGCCAATCCTTTGGCAAAAGCCAGCCCAACCCGCAAACTGGTGAAGGAGCCGGGGCCGAGCGCCACGCCCAGGGCAGTCAAGGCACTGAGGGCGGTACCACTTTGCTGAAGAATTTGCTCAACTGCCGGAGCGAGTTCCACCGTGTGGCGCACCCGGCTGACCCACAGGCGCTCGGCCAGCAGGCGCTCGCCGTCATAAAGCGCGAGGCCGATTTGGGAGGTGGAGGTGTCGAGGGCGAGCAGCATGGGGCAAGGTTGAGGAAGGAGAAATTTCATCCTTCGCCAGCCGGAAGCGGGCCGGTGAGGGTAATTTTTCGTTCGTTTTCTGCGGCGTGTTCAATCGTCAGCCACAGGCGGTTGGCGGGTAAAAGCGCGGCGATGCGTTCGGGCCATTCGACAATCAGCGCACCTTCGGCCAGCATTTCATCCAGGCCAAGTTGGGCGGCTTCGGCCAGGTTTTCGAGGCGGTAGGCGTCCATGTGATAAAGCGGTTTGCCGTCAGCGGCGCGGTA
>JAVHNW010000141.1:0-2887 GCA_036169755.1 bacterium
TTTTGGCGCGCAGCAGGTTGTGCGATTGTTCGCCCAGCACCCAGCGCAGCGAATCAGCGATGTTGGATTTGCCAGAGCCGTTTGGCCCAACGATGGCGGTGATGCCATCAGCAAATTCAAACAAAGTGCGCGAGGCGAAGGTTTTGTAGCCGTGCAGTTCGAGGGATTTTAAGCGAAGGGGCATGGAACGATTATCAAGTGTTGGTAGGGGAAGTTGGCGCGCTGCCTGTAATTTTTTCCAGCGCATTTTGAGCGGCGGATTGTTGGGCGGCATGTTTTGATGGGCCGCTGCCGACGCCAAAACATTCCTCCTGCAAATACACCTTCACTTCAAACGTTTTGGCGTGTTCGGGGCCTTCGGCGGCGCTGGTTTCGTAGCGCGGAATACCGCGTCCATTGGCCTGCGACCATTCCTGCAGCGATGATTTTGAATCGAGCGAGCGCATTTTTGAGTACAGGCGCTCGGCGGCAGGCTCAAACAAGGGCATGACAAAATTCCGCACAGCGTCCAGCCCTTTGTGTTGATAAATGGCGCCGACCAGGGCTTCAAACGTGCAGCACAACAGCAAATCGCGGTCGCGCCCACCGCTGTACAATTCGCCGCGCCCCAGGCGCATCGCCGCGCCGAGGTTTAACTGTCGGGAAAAGGAGGCCAGGCTTTCAGTGCGCACCAGCGCCGAACGCATCCGGGTCATGTCGCCCTCGCGCATCTCGGGGTAATGCTGATACACCCACGAACCGACCAGAAAATCCAGCACCGCGTCACCCAAAAATTCCAGGCGCTCGTTGTCTTCAATCACCGTGGGATGTTCATTAATGTACGAGCTGTGCGTCAGCGCGCGAGTCAGCAAACGCAGGTCATCAAAAGGCAGCTGCAGGCGCGCCACCAACTGGGAGGGTGTTTCGGGAGGGGAATTTTGTTCAGTCATCATCAGGGCGCTAATTTTACCCGCTTTTTTGTCCACCCTGTACCACCGGCTTCAGCCGTTTTCCGCGCACAGCGCCTATGATACAATTTTGCCGAAAATCAAGGAGAACTTTATGGGAGAAATCCCCGCATCTGTACAATTTCTACATGACACCGAAATCGGGCTGGGCGCCTGGGCCTGGGGCGACCGCGTTGTCTGGAACTATGGCAAAGGCTACAGTGACGCCGACATCGAAGCGGGATTCCGCATTGCGCTCGAAAATGGCGTAAATTTTGTGGACACCGCCGAAATTTATGGCAACGGACGCTCCGAGCGATTGCTGGGGCAGTTCATCAAAAACAGCGGCAAACCGATCATCGTCGCCACCAAATTTTTTCCCCTGCCCTGGCGCTGGACGAAAAACAGCGTCACCGCCGCCCTGCGCGCCAGCCTGGAACGCCTCGGGCTGGAACAGGTAGACCTGTACCAAATCCACTGGCCCAGCCCGCTGATTCCGGTGGAGCGCTACGTGGACGGGCTGGCCGCCGCCCATCGCCTGGGCCTGGCGCGCGCCGTGGGCGTTTCCAACTACGACAAAAACCAGATGCAGCGCGCCTGCACCACCCTGGCAAAATATGATATTCCACTGGCCTCCAACCAGGTGGAATTCCACCTGCTCAATCGCAGCGCCGAAAAAAGTGGACTGCTGGCGCGCTGCCAGGAACTCGGCATCCGGCTGATTGCCTACTCGCCGCTGGCGATGGGCCTGCTCACCGGAAAATACGGCCCCGAAAACCCGCCGCCCGGCGTGCGCGGCGGACGCTACGCCGCCAGACTGAAAGAAATTCAGCCGCTGCTCCGCCTGCTGACCGAAATCAGCCAGACCTACGGCGATAAAACCGTGGCGCAGGTGGCGCTGAATTGGGTCATCTGCAAGGGAGCGCTGCCCATCCCCGGAGCAAAAAATGTGCGCCAGGCCGAAATGAACGCAGGCGCCGCCGGTTGGCGTCTGAACGCCGAACAAATGCAGGCGCTCGATGCCGCCAGCGACAAAATCGGCGCATAAAAAGGAGTACTCATGGCGAAACAATCCAAGCGCATTTTCGGCATGACTCGCGCCCAGGTTGGAATTTTGGCCGGGCTGGGTCTGCTGGCCCTTTTTTCGGCCTGCGGCCTGGCGGCGCTGATTTTCTTCAACTCTCCCGCCGGGGTTTCCTCCGGGCTGCCGCCCGAAACCTCGCCCACACCCGAAAGCGGAACGACCCCCGCCGAATCGGCCACGCCCGAAGCCTCGCCCACGCCAGCGCCGACCGCCTTCGTCCCGCCCGCCGGGTGGAAGGAATTTTCCAACAGCCAGGTTTCGCTCTGGCTGCCCGAAAATTTTGTCGGCGGTGATATGCGCTCCGGGCGCGAGGCCAGCATCAGCGAGGTGCAGGCGCTCGGCCAATATTTTGCCAACATGGTCAGCATCATGCAAAACGCCGGGCCAACCTATTCGCTGTTGATGGTGGATAAAAACCTGGACTCTTCCATCATCATCACCTCCGTCAGCGCGCAATACGACCCGGTCGGCCAGGACATCAGCCTGGGCGAATACATCCGGCTGACGCTGGCGAATTCTTCGGCGGCTTCCGTCACCATCAACGAGCAGATTAAATTGACCCTGCTCGGCTACGAGGCGCGGCGCATGACCTATCAATATCGCATGGGCGCCAGTGAAAGCACCAATATCGCCTACATTCTCAAAGATGGCAGCAATTTTTGGACGATTACCTACAGCCTGCCGCCGCAAAAATACCCGGATTTGCTGGCTATGGTAGAGCAAAGTATGGCCACGCTCAAAATTTTGAACCACTAACGGCACACATTTCTGACAAAGGCGGCCCCTTGACCACCAATAAATTAAATGAACTTGAGCCAAAACGCTGGCTGAAATTTCAAAAATCGTGGTTCATTCACAACCCGCCGCCGCGCAAAAA
>JAVHNW010000141.1:2987-4064 GCA_036169755.1 bacterium
TTGGTGAAAATTTACGCCGGGCTGCAGCCGCTCTTGAAAAACAAGGCCTATCTGACGATTATTGTCAAAAATGTCAAAAAAGGCGGCAAAATTTACCCGCTGGCCTGGGATTTGGCGCGCGAATTGGGCAAAGTGTACACGCTGAAAGATGAAAAAATCTGGTGCCAGGATAATCAGCCGCTGGCGCCCTTTGGCATGAACAGCGCCTGGGTCAGCAACACCTTTCATCATTACTGCCTGCAGTTCAGGAACGAATTGGATGTTGAGCGCTGACCAATTTCTTCGCCTGCCCTACACGCAAGATTTAACCCTGGGCGGAATTGAATACGCGCTGCGCTCGCTGCCACACACCTACAATCGCATGGGCGGCTCCCTTTACTCGCGGCTGCGGCGCATCGTGGGCGGGGTGGCGGTGGAACTGGCCCTGCGGCGTTTTTTGGCTGAAAGCGGCGTGCCCTTCGATGTGCGCGGAGCAACTCCCTTCACCGAACCCGACCGCTACGACGTGGCCCTCGGCGGGCATCGCTGCGACTTGAAGACTTTCATCCTCTCGCAACGCCAGAAAATCTCGGCGCTGCGCCACGACCCGGCGCTTTTGCTGCCTGCCCCGGCGCTGGTGCCGGAAGACCAGTTTCTCTCCGAAAATCACAGCGAGCAGGATTTGTACCTGTTCGCCTTTTTGCTGGCATTAACCACCAACTCGCCGGAGGAAATTTCCGCGGCGGCGGACGCCAATCAGCCGCTGTACCTGGTGCATCCCTTTCAGCCAGAGTGGAGCCGCCCGCTGACCTGGGACTCGCTGGGGCGGCTGACGCTCAAAAGCGAGTGCGACAGCCCGCTGACGGTGGAATTGGGCGGCCAGGACGCCAGCCGCGCCTTTGTCACCGAGGAAATCAGCCTGCCGCCCCACAAGCGGGTTTTCGCCCAAACCGATTTTTTCAACCTGGCCTACCTGCACGTCAAAACCATCCCCGCAGCGCGCATCGGCCTGCACAGCCCGGCCCGGCCCGAAATTTACCTGATTTCACCGCTCGACTGGGGTAACATCTGGATTTACGGCATGGACATCTGGCTGAC
>JAVHNW010000142.1:0-4050 GCA_036169755.1 bacterium
GGCCTGCGGGTGGATGGATTTGAGCGGAAAATCGCGGTAGATAAAGCGGATTTTGCCTTCGTATTCTTTCATCAACTGCGCGAAAACCTGTTCGTGCCAGCGTTGGCAGTAGGGGCATTGGAAATCGCTGAATTCGATGATGGTAATGGGGGCCTCCGCCGGGCCGAGGGCCGGGTCATCGTCCGCTTCCACGCTGAGGCGGGTGGTCTGCGCCGGGGCACTGGGCGCGGCCTGGGGCGAACCCTGGCCCCAAATCAGCCAGCCGCTGCCGAGGCCCGCTCCGAAGAGCAGCGCCGCCACCAGGACGGGGATCAAATCATGCAGGAAGAGGGAACTGCGGGCCGCGGAGGGTTTGGTGGGCTGAGTCATTTGATAATGCCGAGTGATTTTCCAGCGACGCCGATGATATCCATGGCGCGTTGAATTTCGTCAGATTCGTGCGAGGCCAGCACGGTGGCGCGCAGGCGCGCCTGGCCTTCGGGGACGGCGGGCGAAACTACCGGCAGGACGAAAACATCCTGGCGCTGGCAGGCCTGGGTCAGGGCGTAGGCGCGCTCGTCATCGCCGCAGCGTACCGGGACGATGGCGGTTTCTGTCAGCATGGTGTCGAATCCCATCCCCTTCAGCCCGCCGATGAATTGTCGGGTGTTCTGATTGAGTTTTTCCAGCCGCCAGGGTTCATCGAGGATGACCTTGAAGGCTTCGTTGGCGGCGGCGGCCTGGGCGGGGGCGAGGGCGGCGGAGAAAATGTAGGCGCGCGAGCCGTGCCGTAGGAATTCAATCAATTCTTTTTTGCCGGCGATGTAGCCGCCGACCGAAGGGATGGTTTTGGAGAGTGTGCCCATTTTGATGTCCACGCTGTCCCACAGGTCATAATATTCTTCGATGCCGCGCCCGGTTTTGCCCAGCACGCCCACCGAATGGGCCTCGTCCATCATCAGGTACGCGCTGTATTTACGGCAGAGCGCCGCCATTTTGGGCAGGTCAATAATGTCGCCATCCATGCTGAAAACGGCATCGGCAATGACCAATTTGGTCACATCGGCGGGAATTTGTTGCAGGCGATTTTCCAGGTCGGCCATGTCGTTGTGCTTGAAGCGGCGAAATTCTGCGCCCGACATCATGCAGCCATCCACAATCGAGGCGTGATTGAGTTTGTCCGAGAGGACGTAATCGCCGCGGCCCAGCAGGGTGGAGACGACCGTCAGATTGGTGACGTAGCCGGAGGTGTAGGTGATGGCGGCTTCGGCGTGTTTGAATTCGGAAATGGTTTCTTCCAGCTCGGTGTGGATGCCGAGTGACCCCGCCAGCGTGCGCACGCCGTGCGTGCCGGTGCCGTAGCGGTCAATGGCGCGTTTGGCGGCGGCGTTGATGCGCGGGTGTCCGACCAGCCCCAGGTAACTGTACGAGGCGTACATGCCCATCTCGCGGCCATTGACAATGACTTTGGAGCCGCCCAACACTTCCTGAATGGGCTGGTTGTAAAAGTAAAAATCATGGTCGCGCATGTCTTTCACGCGCTGCTGCAAAACCGCCATGCGGCGGCCCAATGAAGTGTCAGAATTAAAATCCATGAAGGGCTCCTTAATGCGGATAGTGCCGGTAAGTTTAGCCGAGGGGTAGGTGCTTGTCAATCGTCCAAACAGCCCAGGCCGGTAATTTCTTGGGCTGCCTCTGTCTGGCCGGGTAGCTCGCGGTTGATGCGTTGCCATAAAATGCACAGGGTGGGGCGCATGATTTCTTTGGAAAATTTATACGTCTCGCGCGTCAGCGCATGGGCAGATTGCCAGTCGGCAGTGTGCGCGTAGGCTTCGATGAAGACGAAATTTTCCAGCGGGTCGTTGGCGTGGTCGTTGAGCGCCAGCGCCTGTTGATGGAGATTTACCACCCGCGGCCAATCGCCATGCTGACGGGCTAGCTCGGCCTGGGAGAAAAAATAGCACCAGCCGCGCGGACTCTCTGGGGCGTAGAAATCGGGCAGGCTGGCAGCGGATTCTCCACTGATGAGCGCCGGGCTGCTAAAAGGGGCGGCCTGCCGCAGGAGCGGGGGCAGCAGCCGATTGAAGGGGTCAATCTGCGGGTCGAGCACGCGCAGGCAGGCGGGCGGCGCAAAATTGACGACAATCATTTGCGAGGTGTTGCCGTGAAAACTGGTCGCCAGGTAATTTTGCTCAAAAACCTGGCCGGGCGCAAAATTTTGGCCCAGGGCGCGCCCTTCCTGCGCGCGGACGGAGGCAAAGTAGAGTATGTAATTCATGCCGGGCGCGCCGTTGTTGTAGATCCAATTGAGCGGGCCGGAGAGCGAATTATCGCTGAAGGCGGTCAGCGGCAGGTCGTTGGTCAGCAGGGTGGCGCCGGGCTGAAGCGTGGGCGCGCGCCAGGCCAGCTGCCAGAAAAAACTGCGTTGAGTTTCCCAGTCGCGGCGATAGGCGGCGTTGGTCTGAAATTGTTTGCCCACCGAAAAACCAATCAGCAGAGCGAAAAGTGTGATTTGCAGGCGCGGGCGTTTGGCGAGCAGCCCCAGCGCGGCGGCCAGCATCAGGCTGGCGCCCAGCATCAGCGGCAGCGTGAATCGGTCGGCAGAAAAATGCAGCTGCGGCAGGGTGCGCTCGCCAATCAGCCAGAAGGCGCCGCCGCCGAGCACCCAGGCCAGCAGGCCGAGCAGAAAAGCGGCGGGCTGGAAGGCGGCGGGCGGATGGATTTTGGCCTCGTCCGCCAGCTTTACCCCCAGGCCGACCGTCACCGCCAGGGCCAAAGAAAAAGCCCCGAGGGCGGTCAGCGGCCCCAGGCTGGCGAGGCTGACCGGCTCGAAGGGCAGCAGCCAGGCGTGCAGCGCCGATTCCCAAAAGGCGCGCGCGAAAACCGTCAGCAGAGTCCAGGTTCCCAAAAGAAAATTTGCCTTCAGGTTTTCCAGGGTCTGATAACTGTAACTGGCGTTTTGGTTGGTAAAAAAGAAGGCGCGCCATAATGTGACGGCGGTAAACACGGCAAAATAGGGCAGGAAAGTCAGCAGGGCGCGGCGGCTTTTGGGTTTTTCGACCACCAGCCAAAACAGCGCCAGGCGCAAAAATTCGAGAAAATAAAAATATTCCATCGTCAATACATTGACGGCGGCCAAAAGCAGGGCGGGCAGCTGCAGCCAGGGCTTTTTTTGTTCAACCGCCAGCAGGCTGAGCCAAAGCGAAAGCAGGAAAGCATCCAGGACGATGTAAAAATGGGTGTACATCAGCGCGATGAAGTTTTGTCCCAGGCCGGGATAGACCAAAAATAGCGCCGCTGTCCAGCGCGGCAGCTGGCTTTTGGGCCACAGGCGTTGGAGAATTTTCCAGACGAGGACGGCTGACAGCCAGCGGAAAAAAACCATCAGCAGCTGCCAGGCCCAGGGGCGCGCGCCAATCAGCGGCAGGGTGGCCTGGTAAATCATCCCCCAAAATGGGCGGCTGGTGGAAAAAGTTTTCGTCAGCGCCGCCGGGCCGAGGCCAAAGTAAATCCACGTCCAGGGCGCCTCGTCCCAGTAAAAGCCGCGCTCCCAAAAGAACGGGGCGTAGGTCAAAACGGCCAGCGCGGCCAGTGTTAAGAGGGGCTGGCGCAGCAGGGAGAGAAATTTATTTTTCATGGCTCAATCGCGCCATGCGATGGCGCAGGTAGCGGCCCTCGCGGTAACTGCGCTGGGTGGTGAAGCCGAAGCGCGCGTAAAGCGCCAGGGCAGGGGCGTTGTCAGTTTCCACGCTCAATTCCACTGGTGCGCTGCCTGCCGCCGTCAAAAAGGCCTGCAGCAAGCGGCGGCCCACGCCTGCACCACGCGCAGCGGGCGCAACGCCCAGGTAGGTCAATTCCACGCCGCCGGGAGGCGGATTGAAGGGATGGCGCAGCGCGGCCAGCGTTCCAACAGCCAGTTGGAAAAACAACGCCGGGCGGAAAAGTGCCTCGCGCAGGGCCGGGATTCGTATGGGGGCATTCAGCCGCGCGGGGTTGGGCGAACCCAGCGCCCAGCCGAGCAGGCTCCCGTCTTCGGAAAGCGCCACCACGCTGATCACTTGCGCCTCGCGG
>JAVHNW010000143.1:0-624 GCA_036169755.1 bacterium
GAAGGGGTCTTCCAGCGTTTGCGCCGCCAGCATGGCCTGAACATTCACGCCGGTGAAAGACAAAATCGGGTGCATCGAGCGCTGGGATTCGGGGCGCTGACGAAGCCCTTCGGCGGTGACGCCCATCATCACGTCGGCAGGCATTTCGGGGCGAAAGGGTTCGACCAGGCGATTCCACTGCTGGGCGCGGGCGTAGTGGATGGCGTTGTTGGCCGGGCCGGAATCGGGCGTGAACATGGGTTTGTAGGTGTGGCTGGGCATCATCAGCCCGCCGGTGACGTAGAGCAGGGCGGTCACCAGCGCGTCTGCGCCGCCTTCGATGAAGCCGAAAGAGCGCAGCGAGGCGTGGGCGATGACCGCTTTTTTTTGCAAACCCAGCGGCTGAAGCGCCTCAATCAGGCTGTTAAAATTGAGCATGGAGGCTTATTTTCCCTGCCAGATGGCCTTGCGTTTTTCCAGGAAGGCCTGCATGCCTTCCTTTTGGTCGGCGGTGGCAAAAAGCATGTAGAACAAACGGCGCTCTGTCGCCAGCCCATCGACCAATGAGCCGGAAAACGACTGTAGGACGGCTTGTTTGGCAAATTGCGCCGGCGCGGGCTGGTCGACAGCGTGCGCGGGCCGGGC
>JAVHNW010000143.1:634-4034 GCA_036169755.1 bacterium
CCGCCAGCGGGGCGCGCGCGGCGACTTGCGCTGCCAGCGCCAGGGCTTCGTCTAAAAAGCGTTCGGTGGGGACAACGCGGTTGACCAGCCCAAAACGTTCGGCTTCGGCAGCCGTCAGCAGGCGATGGTTGAGGATGATTTCCATCGCCAGCGCTTTGCCAAGCGCCTGCGTCAGGCGCTGCGTGCCGCCCGCGCCGGGGATGACGCCGAGGGTCACTTCGGGCAGGCCGAATTTAGCGCTTTCGGAGGCAATCATCATATCGCAGGCCAGCGCCAGTTCACAGCCGCCGCCCAGGGCGAAACCGCTGACAGCGGCGATGAGCGGCTTTTTGACGCGCGGCACCACGTCGAAGAGTTCGACAAAGCCGCTGGTGAGCATCTCCACCAGCGAGGCGTCAGCCATTTCTTTGATGTCGGCCCCGGCGGCGAAAGCGCGTTCCGAGCCGGTCAACACAATGGCGCCGATGGAATCATCCGCGTCAAAAGCGCGTAACGCCTGGCCCAATTCGGCCAGCAGGGCGCTGTTGAGGGCGTTGAGCGCCTGGGGCCGGTTGAGCGTAATCAGCCCAACCCGCCCACGCTGTTCGGTGAGAATCAGCGCTGCGCTCATGGCAGTTCCACTTCACCCATTAACTCGCGCCAGTGATTTTCCATCTCCTGGCGGCGGGAGGCGGTGGCCGATTGAATTTCGCCCAACCAGCCCTGGCTGCGCTGCGTTAACCTGCCACGCAGCGCCGGGCCCGATTCGGGGGCCAGCAGCAGGGCCGTCAGCGCGCCAATTGCGCCGCCGACAAAAGCGCCAATCACAAAGCCGAAGATTTTTTTCATTTTTGCTCCTTAATGAATTTTGGCTGCGGCGCAAACTGCTCTGAGAAAGTCATTTTCCCCGCCAGAAACCGGTTTGCTCGCGCAGGCCTTGCCAAATTTTCGGATAGGTCTCAGAATTATAGGTCAAATTCATCCGGGGCGGAAGGTGGCGTATAATGGACGTGCGCGTATTGCCATCGCAAACGCGACCTTATCCGCACGGGGGCAAAAAAATTTTACCGGACTCTACCTTTTGGAGGGTACCCATGAGTACAACGTCTGTTTCAACCCCGGTTTCGGCCCGCAAAAAAATAACCACGCTCAGCTTTCAGCAAAAAAAGACGCGCGGCGAACCCATCACCATGCTGACGGGCTACGACTATCCCACCGCCCTGGCTCTCGACCAGGCCGGAGTGGATTCGATTCTGGTCGGCGATTCGCTCGGCATGGTGGTGCTGGGCTACCCCAACACGCTCGCGGTGACGATGGAGGACATGCTGCATCACTGCCGCGCCGTTTCTCGCGGGGCAAAAAACGCCCTGCTAATTGGCGATATGCCCTTCATGTCATACCAAATTTCTGCCGCCGAAGCCACGCGCAATGCCGGGCGTTTTTTGCAGGAAGCCGGCATGGACGCGGTCAAACTGGAAGGCGGGCGCGAGCGTCTCGAGGCGATTCGCGCCATCGTTGCGGCGGGGATTCCCGTCATGGGGCATCTCGGTCTGACGCCGCAGTCGCTGCATCAATTGGGCGGATTCCGCGCCCAGGGAAAAACCGCCCCCGCCGCGCGCCGCCTGCTGGAAGACGCCCTGCTCCTGCAGGAAGCCGGATGCTTCAGCCTGGTGCTGGAATCCGTCCCGGCGCGGGTGGCGGCGCACATTTCGCAGGCGCTCTCCATCGCCACCATCGGCATTGGCGCAGGCGCGGGCTGTGACGGGCAGGTGCTGGTGACGCATGACTTGCTCGGCCTGTTCGAGCGCTTCACCCCCAAATTTGTCAAACAATATGCCCAGCTAAACGGCGAAATGCGGCGCGCCTTCGGCGAATACATGGCCGAGGTGCAAAATCACCAGTTTCCCGCCGCCGAACACACGGTGGAAATGGACGAGGCCGAATGGCAAGCCTTTCTCAACCCCGCGTCTTAATTCTCGGCAGCGGGGCAATGGCGACCCTTTTCGCCGCCAGGCTGGCCGCCGCCGGAGCGCAAGTCACCCTGCTGGGCAGCTGGCCCGCCGGGCTGGCCGCCCTCAATAGTCTGGGCGCGCGTCTGATTTTGCCGGACGGGCGCGAAATGCGGGCGGCGGTACGCGCAGTCGCCAACCCCGAAGAAGCGCGTGATGCCGAAATGGCGCTGGTACTGGTCAAAGCCTGGCAGACCGCGCGCGCCGCGCGTCAACTGACGGAATGCCTCGCGCCGCAAGGGCTGGCGCTGACCCTGCAAAATGGCCTGGGAAACCGGGAAATTTTGAGCGCCGCCCTGGGAGCAGAAAGGGTGGCCCTGGGCGTGACCACCCTCGGGGCGACTCTGCTGGGGCCGGGGCTGGCGCGCTCCGGCGGCGAGGGGCTGCTCTCACTGGAGGCGCATCCGCGCCTGACGGGCCTGGAATCGCTGCTGCGGGCGGCGGGCTTTCCGCTGAAAATTCTCCCGGATGCCGCTGCGCTGGCCTGGGGCAAACTGGTCATCAACAGCGCCATCAACCCGCTGACGGCGCTGCTGCAAATTTCCAACGGCGAACTGCTGCGGCGGCGCGGCGCAAGGGCGGTGATGGCGGCGCTGGCCCGCGAAACCGCGCAGGTGGCGCAAGCCTGTGGCGTACGCCTGCCTTTCGATGACCCCGCCCAGGCGGCAGAACAGGTGGCAAAAAATACCGCCGCCAACCACTCCTCCATGTTTCAGGACCTGCGCCGCGGCGCGCCGACCGAAATTGACGCGATTTGCGGCGCGGTTGTGCGCGCCGCGCAAGGCAAAGGCCTCACAACGCCAGTCAATTGGGTGATGTGGCAGCTGCTCACCGCGCAAACAGGGTAAAATCGTCACAGAACGTGACCAAATCAGAAATCCAGCGACTTGTAACAAAGAATCTATTTTTTGGAGGTTTTGCATGAGAAAAGTAATTTCTGCCCTTGTTTTGCTGGCCGCTGGGCTGGCGCTGACGATTTTCCCCGCCGCGGCGCAAACCAAAGTGACGCTGGATTTTATGCGTGTGCAGCTCTGGCCGGAGTACGACCAGCCCTCGGTGCTGGTCATCTACGATTTTCAGACCCCCGCCCAGGCCACTTACCCACAGCAAATTCAACTGCGCCTGCCCAAAGATGCCAATCTACTGGCGGTGGCGCAGCAATCACAACAAAGTTTACTGACCCTGCCCTACGATAATCCAATTGCGCAGGGCGATTGGTTGGTTTTGTCTTTTGCCGCGCCAGCGGCGGGCGTATACCGGGTGGAATATTACGTTCCCTTCAGCAAGACCGGCATCACCCGCAATTACAGCTACACCTGGCCCGGCGATTACGCGGTGAAAGAATTTGCCATCAGCGCACAGGAACCTGCCGGTTCAGCGCACCTGACGACCACCCCGGCCCTGGCAGACGT
>JAVHNW010000144.1:0-4027 GCA_036169755.1 bacterium
CCACCTTTTTGCCGCCCAGCGCCAGCGCGTTGGGGTCGAGCTGCTCAATCACGGCGGGCGAAACCATACGCTCGAAGAGTTTGCGCTGCGCTTCCAGGTGTTTGCGTTCAGTCAGGTCGTCCAGCACAATCGCAATACCCTGAGTGCTTTCATTGGCATCTTTCAGCGGGGAAAGGCTCATGCGCCAGTCCACCAGGCCGCGCCCCGGCAGGCTGTAATTAATTTCCAGGCCGGTGATGGCCGTGTCGAGGCGGCGCACATCAGCAATTTTTGCCTCAACCTGATCGGCAATGGTCGGCAAAATATCATACACTTTGCGCCCAATGATTTGCGGAATGGTCTGGCCGAGAATGGCTTCGGCGGCGCGGTTGCAAAGCGTCACCTGGTCATCCACATCGGCGGTGATGACGCCGCTGGCAATGGAGGCGAAAATATTGTCCATCATATTTTTCAGTTCAGTCACTTCGGCCAGGCTGCGGCGCAGCGAGGCGAACAGCCGCGCATTGTCAATGGCGATGGCGGCCTGGTTGGCAAAAGTTGCCAGCAGGGTGCGCTCGGCCTCGGTGAAAATACCAGAGCGGATGCGGTTGTCGGCGTACAGCACGCCAATCAGCTCGTTTTTGACCTTGAGCGGAACGCACAAAATGGAGCGCAAGTTGAAAGCGATGATGGATTCCTGCCCGCCGAAGCGCGGGTCTTCCTGGGCGTTGGTGGTCAGAATCGGCTCGCCCGTGTCAATCACCCGCTGAATGACGGTGCGGCTGACGGCGTGTTCGCTCTCGTTGAGCGATTCCTGTTCCCAGTTGCGCGCCACGCGCGTGGTCATCTGGCCCGCCGCATCGCGCAGCATCAAAAAGCCGCGCTCGGCCTCGGTCAATTTGATGATGTTGTCCATCACAATCCGCAGCACCTCGTCCAACTCCAACGAGGAATTGACCACCTGGCTGATTTCCGTCAGCGCCAGCAGTTTGCCGCGTTCTTCGGTAAAGGCGGCCACTTCCTGCGCCATGCGGTAGAGACGGGTTTCGAGGTGCGAAAGGCCTTCCAGCGTTTCGGGCGGCAGGCTGGCCCGCAGCGGCAAAATTGCGCCGCGAATTTGCCCCGCCAGTTTGCTGAGGGTTTTTATTTGCACATCAACCGGGGTCGGAACGGTATCATCCATACATCAGGCTCCATAAAACCAGCGGGAAAGCAAAAATCGCAAGGCTTGCAGGCGCAGCCGCCAGGCGGCTTTTTGCGCCAGACGCGCGTCACCGGGCTGACGGCTGAACAGGGCCGCTTCCAATTGCGCAGCCAGAGTCTCACTCCAGGGGCCAAGCGGCGGCGCCAGCCGTTGGAGCGCGGCCACTCTTTCGGCGGGCGTGGCGCTGAGGGGCTGCGGCGCTCCCAGCCAGGCCAGCGCCTGATTGACCGCGTGAAAAGCGCGTTCTTCAGGAATCAGCTCACCCCAGCAAATCCAACGTTCCAGCCAGGCCGGGGATGAAATTTTCAGCGTCTGAAAAGCGCGGCGCAGCAGGCGCGGCGAAAAACGCATCCGGCGGCGAATTTTCCACAGGCCGAAAAACATCAACCCGGCAAGCGCCGTGATTATAAGCCCGGCGCCAATTAGTGGAATAGACAAGCGCGGCAGGGCGGCCTGGCCGCCTGGCGTTTCGGCCTCTGCCGGAAGCGCGGCGCCCTCGCGGCGCAATTCCTGCTGATTTTCCTGGTCGAGCGAGCGCTGTGGGTCGAGCGCCAAAGCCAGGTCACTGGGGCGGTTGAGCGAGGGCTGGCTGGCGGTTGGCTCAAATTCCACCCAGCCCACGCCGCTGAAATACACTTCGGGCCAGGCGTGGGCCTGCGCCCCGCGCACAATGTAGGTGTTCGCGCCAGCCCGCTCGCCCTGGGCATAACCCACCACCATCCGCGCCGGAATGCCGATGGAGCGCAGCATTAAAACCTGGGCCGAAGCGTAATAATTGCAATACCCGCTCTTCCAGGTGAACAAAAACCAGGCAACCGGGTCGGCGCCCGGCGGCGGGGCTTCGATGGTTTCGCTGTAACGCATGTTTTGGCGCAGCCATTCGGTAATGGCGGCGGATTTGTCAAAATTATTTTCCTGGCCGCGTGTAATTTCCAGCGCCAGGCCGCGCAGCTGCGGCATCAGCCCGGCGGGAACGTTCAGGTAACGCTCGCGCACCCAGCCGGGGATTTCATTTGGGGCGGCCCGTAGCGTTTGCAGGCTGGGATTATTCAGCCCGGCGCGCGCGCTGTACTGGTCGCCCGCGCGCAAGGCTTCGGCGGCCCGCACATACAACAAGTCCATCTGATTTTCCGGCAAGGGAAAGAAAATCAAACTGGCGGCGCGGCTGACCCAAACGGCCTGTCCCGGCAAAATGAGTGAACGCTGGTCGCTGGAACGCCACTCAACGGTGAAGACCCCCGCTGAAGCGGGAAGCGCTGGAACGGAAAAGTTTTGCTCGCCAGAAGAAAAGGGCCGCGCCAGCGCATCCGAGGTGTGCCAGAGGCCGTCTTCATAACGGTCATAGGCGCGAACACGCCAATAAAAGCGCGGCAAAGTAGAGGGCGGAACAACCACACGGAAAAGTTCATTTTGGCCTTTTCCGGCGCTGGTGCCGAGCGCCAGGCTGCTGCCATACGATTCTCCACTGGCGATGGGCTGCCCGCGCAGGGCGGCGAAAGCGTCACCGAATTCGTCCTGCGTTTGTTTCAGCGGCGCGGTCAGCGTGCGCCACCAACGCGCGGCAGCGGGAATCGCCGTGGCCGGGGTGGGAGCCAGCCAGGCGGCAAAAATCAGCAGCGTGGAAACCATCAGCAGAGCGTTGTTTAAATCAAAGCCTGGTTCGCTGCCAATAAAAACCCCCTGGCTCTGCCAGCGCTCACGGTTTTGGAGGAGGGTGAAACGCCCCAGAATAAGCAAAATAATGAAGAAGTAAAAGGCAAGCAGCCAAATGCCGCCAGCGCGGCTGCCGTCATAATATTGAATCACCAGCAGGGGCAGGGTGGGCGGCAGCAGCGCAGAAAGCAGTTTTCCGCGCTGAAAAAAACGCAAGCCGCAGGCAATCGCCATGAACCAGTAAAAGAGTGAAGCCAGAGCGATGAACAGCAGCGGGTCTTCCACGGCTTCACCACGCCAGAGCGCCTGCCAGGCAAAGAAAAGCCGCCCCCACAAACTGGCAAGACGCGCCATCTGGCTGGTTTCGCCGCTGAGAATGGCGGTCATTTGCCAGGGAACAACGCCCAGCGTATAGCCCGTCACCAGCAGGCGGCGAATCAGCGGGCGAAAGCGGCTGACCGCCAACGCCAAACCCAGGGCCGCGCCCAACACCGCCACCGTCTGAATCCGCCCCAGGTCGGCAGCCCAGCGCGTCACCAGCAAACGCCCAGGCGAAACAAAAAAAACCAGGACAAACAAGGCTGCCAGCGGCCAATCCCAACGACGGGTTTGGAGAGTATCCATACCAACAAGTGTACAATATCTGCATCCAAAATTGGAGGTATTTTTATGGAAAATCTGCTGACGTTGGGCGCACAGTGGGTAGTGGCCATCCAATCACTGGGCGGTTGGCTGCAAATTCCCATGCAATTTTTCTCATTTTTGGGGTCAGAACAGTTTTTTTTGTTCATTTTGCCCGCCTTGTACTGGTCCATCAACACCGAGCTGGGGCTGCGCGTGGGCACCGTTTTACTGCTAAATGTTGGCGTCAATGGCATTTTCAAACTGGCTTTACACGCTCCGCGTCCCTACTGGTACGACCCGGCTGTGGAAGCCCTCAGCGCCGAGGCCTCCTTCGGCGCGCCCTCCGGCCATTCACAATTGGCGGTGGGTGTCTGGGGAACACTGGCCGCTCATTGGCGCAAACCCTGGGGCTGGGCGCTGGCGATAGCCATCATTTTTCTGATTGGATTTTCACGGATCTATCTCGGAGTTCATTTTCCGCAGGATGTTTTGCTCGGCTGGGCGCTCGGCGCGTTGATTTTGGCGCTCACCGAGCGCGTCTGGGCCGGGCTAAAAACCTGGCTGAGG
>JAVHNW010000145.1:0-4025 GCA_036169755.1 bacterium
TGAGCGAAATTGACTTCCGCCTCATCGGCGATGGCAAAACCGGCCCGCTGACCCGCGCCATCCAGAAAATCTATCACGCCGCCATTCGCGGCGAAGACCCGCGCTACAACGCCTGGTGCCATTGGATATAAAAATCGCGCACTTTTTGCTATACTCTGAGCATGACGCTTCAACCCCCGGCCCTGCTCGGACAAATCATCAATGGACAGTATCGTCTCGATGCCCAGATCGGCGACTCTCCGCTGGGAGAGCGCTACCGCGTTTGGGATTTGCGCCGCGGCGCGCCGCTGGGTCTGATTCGCCTGCCGCCCGAAATCAACGCCGACCCCGAGTCTTTGCCCCGGCTGGAAAGCGCCAGCGCCGCGCTGAAAACCCTGCGCCACCCGCGCCTGCTGCCCTTGCTCGAAGTTTTCGCCAGTTCCAGTGAAATTTTCCTGCTGGAACAGTGGAATGACGGCCCCAGCCTGGCGGAAGTCCTGCGCGAACAAGGCGGGCGCCCGCTGGGGCTGGCCGAAACCCTGACCTACCTGAAAGCCATCGGCGAGGCGCTCGAAGCCCTGCACCGCCTGGGACTCTTCCACCCCATGCTGGCCGCCGAATTCATCCACGTCAACGCCGCCGGAGAAATCCGGCTCAGCCTGGCGCCCTGCGCCCTGCCAGACGCCAGCGCCAGCGCCGCCGCCGAAGTCTACGCCCTGGCGGCGCTGACCCACCAGGCGCTGACGGGCATCTGGCCGCCGCCGCCCGAAAGTACGCCGCGCCAACTCAACCCCGAAATTCCCGATTTCTTCAGCCGCATCCTGCTCAAAGGGCTGGCGCCGCGCGCCGCAGAGCGAATTCCAACTGCGAGCGAGTTTATCGCCAGCCTGAGCATGGCCGCCCACCTGGAAATCACCGGCCTGCCGCAGCAACTTTCGGCGGAGAACGCGCCCGCCAGCGCAACGTTGCTCGCCCGCTGGCGCTACCTGCCCCCGCTCCAGCCGACTCCCGTTTTGCAGGCCGCGCCGATTGCCGGGCGCGCGCCCTCCCTTTGGGAGAATCTGTGGCAAAACGGCTTCACCCGCCTGCTGAGCATTGGCCTGCCGCTGACGTTTATCGCCGTCCTGCTGATTGCGCTCGGCAAACTGCGGCCCATCGAAACCAAAATCAACCTGCCCGCGCCCGGCACGCTGATTGTTTCTGGCGCAAGCGCCCCACCCCGCCCTGCCGCCACCTTCACCCTGCCCGCCAGGCCAACCGAAAATCACGGCGGGCGCATTTATTTCACCTGCACGCGCGGCGATTACAACCAGTTGTGCGCCATCAACGCGGATGGCAGCGGCTACAATCAATTAACCAGCGGCCCGGCGCACAATTATTACCCGGCGGTTGCGCCGCAGGGCGGAATGCTGGTCTACGCCTCCAATCGCGGCGGAATGTTTGACCTGTATTTGCTGCTTTTCCAAAGCGGCCAGCTGCTGCCGCTGACAAAAGAAATTGGCAATGTCGTCTCGCCCGATTTTTCGCCGGATGGTGAAAATATCGTTTTTGCCAACCGCGCCGCCGATGGCCCAACCGCCATCTGGATGGTGGATCGCGCCGGGAAAAATCCGCGCCTGGTGTACGCCGGGCCAAACACCATTGTCGCCACCGCCTGGTCGCCAGATGGCGGCACAATCGCCTTCGCCATGTCGGTCGATTTACCCACCGAATATCAGATTTTCGTCATGGATACCAACGGCCAAAATGTCCGGCAGCTTTCGCACGGCCTGCAGGGCGTGGGCGGCAGCCTGGACTGGTCGCCGGACGGGAAATTTCTGTTGATCTACGCCGGGCCGGTCGGCGATAAGGATATTTTTCGGCTGGAAGTCGGCACCGGGCTGACAACTCAACTGACACGAGGCGGCAACAACGCCGCCAGCAGCTACTCGCCAGACGGGCAGTACATTGTTTTCAATTCTTTGCGCAACAATGACCAGGCCGATTTGTTCATCATGCGCGCCGATGGCAGCGAAGAACGTCAACTAACGAATAATCCCGAACCAGACTGGCAGCCACACTGGGAGCCGTGAATCGGGCGCAACAAAAAACCGGCAGAGAAAGCCGGTTTTTTGTTGCGGGAGCCAAAGAAAACTACCCTTTCAGCGCGCCAGCCATTAATCCGCGCAGGAAGTAGCGCCCGAGGAAGAAATAGACCAGCAAGGTCGGCAAAGCCGCCAGCAGCGAACCGGCCATCTGCACATTCCAGGCAATGATTTGGCTGCCCGCCATGTTGTTGAGCGCCACGGTAATCGGCCAGGAATCGGGGTTGGTCAGCACCACGGCAAAGAGAAAATCATTCCAGGCCGAGGTGAACTGCCAGATGAGCACCACCACAAAACTGGGGATGGAAAGCGGCAGGAGAATGTAAAAATATGTTTTGAGCAAATCCGCGCCGTCAATTCGCGCCGCTTCGACAAGTTCTTTTGGCACGGTGGCGTAGTAGTTACGGAAGGTGAGCGTGGTAATCGGAATGCCATAAATCACATGCGCCAGCACCAGCCCCGGCAGGCCGCCATACATATTAATGCTGCGCATAAATTCCACCAGCGGGATGAGAATACTCTGGTAGGGAATGAACATGCCAAATAAAATCAGCGGGAAAATGACATCGGCGCCGCGAAACTTCCAGCGCGCCAGCACAAAGCCGTTGACAGAGCCTAAAATCGAGGAAATAATCGCCGCCGGAACGACCATGTTGATGCTGTTCCATAAATACGGCGCGAGTTTGCTGTAGGCTTCAATGTAATTATCAAAAGCAATGCTGGAGGGCAGCTGCCAGATGGTTTTCAGGCTGACTTCGTCGAAGGCCTTGAAGCCGGTCACCAGCATCAGGTACATCGGTATCAGATAAAAAGCCGTCATGAAGAGCAAGGGTAGCAGTAGCAGGTAACGCCACTTGAGGCGGAAGGAGGCGCGCGGTTGAGGAGTGTTCATACGTCTGCCTCGTTTTTGAGATTGTAACGAATGTAGGGAATGACCAGCGCAGAAACTACCAGCAAAAGCAAAATGGAAATTGCCGCGCCCTTGCCGAAGAAGTACCCATCAAAAGTGACCTGCCACATATAAATGGCGGGAACGTCCAGCGGCAGTTGTTTGCCGGCGATAGCCACAATCAGATCAAAAACTTTGAGGGAAATATGGCCGAGAATAATAATGGCGCTCAGCGTAATTGGGCTGAGCAGTGGAAAAATGATATGGCGGTAAATTTGCCACTCACTGGCGCCGTCCACGCGGGCGGCCTCGCGTAAATCATCTGAAATGCTGCGCAGCCCACCCAGATACATTGCCATGGTGTAGCCAGACATTTGCCAGATGGCGGCCAGCGCAATCGCGGCGATACCCCAGGTGGGGGTGGTGTGCCACTGGTTGATGAGAAAATCCAGGCCCAGGCTGTGAAATAATTGGTTGAATCCGCTGATGCGTGTACCTTCCGCCGGATTCATTAACCAGCGCCAAACTACGCCAGTGACGATGAAGGAAATCGCCATCGGAAAGAGAAAAATATTGCGAAAGAAACTCTCGCCCGGCAAATTCTGGTCGAGCAGAATGGCCATCAGCAGCCCCATAATCAGCGAGCCGCCCACAAAGACCAGCGTGAAAATCACTGTGTTGCGAATATCAACGTGAAAGCGCGGGTCGTTAAACAGTTCGATGTAGTTTTTTAATCCCACCCAGGTGTAATCGGGCAGCAGCCCTTTCCATCGGCTGAGGGAAACCCGCAGCGACCAGAAGATGAATCCATAAATGAAAATGCCAACGGCGATGATGGAGGGCATCACCAGGGCAATGGAAATTAGCGTGTCACGGTTTTTAATTTTTGGCATGGGCTTCCTCGCAGTTTCACCAATATCCCCTGATTTTTACCAGAAAATCAGGTGAAAAGCAGGGGACATGGGTGAAGAAGAACCCGTGGAGGGCGCGCCCAAGGCGGCCCTCCACGGGTAAAGCAGCTTATTTGCAGGGGCCGGAGGCTTTGCAGGCGGTGACGAGCGCAGCCTGGAAAG
>JAVHNW010000146.1:0-4018 GCA_036169755.1 bacterium
CAACCCTGCACCGCCTGCAGGGTTGCGCCATCCCATAAAAATGTGGTTGTTGGGGGTTGAGTTTGGCAGGCGGTCAGCAGCAGGAGCAGGAGCAGGGCGCGGCGCATGATTTGTCAGGATTGGATGAAGGGCCTGGCGCACCAGACGAGAAAATCTTTTGCGTCCACCCTAATTTTGGCAATGGAAAGTTTCCACGCGGTGGGCGTGGCATTTTTGGTGTTGAGGTAGAGGGTGTAATCTTCCAGGCTGTTGTTTTCGCGCAAAATGTGGGTGATGCTGGTGCGCGCTTCGGGGCTCCACAGGTTCATCTGCAGCAGGGTTCGCCCCAATGTTTCTTCGCGGCTGTAGCCGGAGTGGAAGATGAAGGCCGGATTGACATCCATAATTTTCCCATCGGCGGCGTTGATCAGCAGGTAAATGGGAACGTCACGGCTGGCCTGATTGGCGACAGTTTGCCGGTCGAGGCGCGCTTCGGCGTTTTCGCGTTCCGTGATGTTGCGAAAAACATAGATGCAGCCTCTGGCTTCGTTGGCTTGAAAAATGGGCGAAATCTGAATTTCGAGCGAGAGCGTTCTTCCGCCGACTGACACCTTGATTTCGCTGGTTGTTTTGTGCAGATAGGGCTGAAAAATGTTCGGCCAGGTGGGGAGAATTTCCTGCACAAAATGCCCGTTGGATGAGCCAAGCGTCAGCCCTGCCAAATTTTCAAACGATTGGTTGGCGTAAATGATGCGGTTATTGGCTTCCACTGCCAGCAGCCCATCGCCCATGTTGTTCAAAATGGTTTCGGTAACAATCGGCATCAGGTTGAGCAGATTTTGTTTAAACAACCCCCAGGCCAAAATTAAACCGGTGATGGTGAAGGCGAAGGGGGTGATGTCCAACCCCTTGAGAGGCAGCATTCCAAAAATATACAAGCCGTTGCTGGATAGCAGGAAAAGCACGGCCAGCAGCATGGTGGTCGCCTGGCCGCGATACGCATCTGGCGCGCGCAGCGCGTGGCGCGTAAAAACCAGCGTCCCAGCCAGGATAAACCCGTAAGCAAGCACGGCGTGAATCCAAAAGTAGGGGCCGTGTTCAACGCTTTGCACAGTCAGCCCATAGAGAGGCTGCAAACGTATTGTTGACCACATCAGGTGGTGCCAGGGATTCGTCCAGACCATGATAATGGTCATTAACGGGGAGAGCCACAGCAGCGGGCTGATTTTGGCAACCAGCGGCGGCTGATAATTGGTGTATTTCAGCGAAAAAAGCAGCCAGAGCAGAGGAACGGTTGTGACGCCCAGATACCCAACATCCGCCCAAAAAAGGTGCCAGGCGGAAGTGGCCCCCAAATTTTCGACCCCGTAGGCGAGCGACCACCAACTGAGCGCGGCCATGATGCCCATCAGCGCGGTTGCGCCCTGGGCGGTGCGGCGCTGATAGGAAACCAGCGCCACCCAGGCCGAAATTGCGGATGAAAAAAAGAGTGCGAGCGAGAATAAGTTGAAATTTAGCGACATGTTTTTTCCGGCGCAGTTCGCGCAACAAAATTGGTGCCTCTCTACTTTATCACAAAAATAAAGCCGCGCTGCATCTGCGGCGGCAGAAAATTGGATGAGAGTTTTGCCAGAAAACCGGGGGCAACTTGAGCGGAAAGCCGACCATCAAAAAGTAAGGCGGGTATAATCGCGGCATGAGCTCCCCAAAAGACCGTCCGCTTGACCCAGAAGCCAAGCCCGATGACCGCATTGACCCGGCCCTGCGCCCACAAAAATTGGACGACCTGATTGGTCAGGAGCAGGTCAAGGAAAATCTTGCCATTTTGTTGGCTGCCGCCAGAGGGCGAGGCGAGGCGCTCGACCACGTTCTTTTTTACGGCCCGCCAGGGTTGGGAAAAACCACTCTGGCGCATGTGCTCGCCAACGAAATGGAGGTCAACATCAAAGTCACCTCCGGCCCGGCGATCGAACGCGCTGGCGACCTGGCGGCGATTTTGACCAATCTGCGCGCCGGGGATATTTTGTTTGTGGATGAAATTCACCGCCTGGGGCGTGCCGTGGAAGAAGTGCTTTACCCGGCGATGGAAGATTTCGCCCTGGATATTGTCATCGGCAAGGGGCCTTCCGCCCGCTCGATTCGACTCAAACTGCCGCGTTTTACTGTTATCGGGGCGACTACCCGCCTGGCGCTGATGACCGCTCCGCTGCGGGCGCGCTTCGGCGCCGTCTACCGGCTCGATTATTACGACCACCCCGCCATGCGAAAAATCGTCCGGCGCGCCGCCGGGCTGCTCAAGGCGCAGACCGATGAAGAGGGCATCGCCGAAATTGCCCGCCGCGCGCGCGGTACGCCGCGGATTGCCCTGCGTCTGCTGCGCCGTGTGCGCGATTACGCTCAGGTGCGCGCCAACGGCGTCATCTCGCGCGCCTCTGCCAGCGGCGCGCTTGACCTGCTTCAGGTGGATCCGCTCGGCCTGGATGATGTTGACCGGCGCGTGCTGAAGGCCATCATCGAAAAATATAACGGCGGCCCGGTTGGGCTGAACACCATCGGCGCCAGCATTGGCGAAGAGCCGGATACGATTATGGATGTGGTGGAGCCGTATTTGTTGCAGTTGGGATTTTTGGATCGCACTCCGCAGGGGCGGGTCGCCACCCGCCGCGCCTATGAGCACCTGGGCTTTGCCTACCCGGAAGATGGAAATCAACCCAAATTACTCTGATTTCATCCGACTCGCTTTTCTCCGGCGCGATAAAAAAGCAGGCCAGGTTTGCAAACCTGGCCTGCTTTTGAATTTCTCCGCCGATGGGCGCTGGGGTGAGGGTCGGCGATTAAAGGTTTTTCAGATACTCGTTCATGGCTTTGGCGGCTTTGCGCCCGGCGACCATGGCGGTCACCACCAAATCGGGGCCGGTGACGCCATCGCCGCCAGCGAAGACGCCGGGGCGGCTGGTTTCGCCGGTGGCTTTATTTTTTACGGTCACCAGGCCCCAGTCGTGGGTTTCCATGTCGGGCGTGGTTTTGCCGAGGATGGGGTCGGGCCAGTAGCCGAGGGCTTTAATCGCAGTATCAATGGCGATGGAAAAATTGGAGCCTTCCACCGGGACGGGTTTGCGGCGGCCTTTGGCATCGGGTTCGCCCAGCTGCATTTCGATGCACTCGACGGCAGCCAGGCGGCCATCTTCCCCGGCGATGAATTTGACGGGTTGGGTCAAAAAGCGATATTTTGCGCCTTCTGCGCGCGCCATTTTGCGGTCTTTTTTGCCGCCGGGCATTTCGGTTTCGGTGCGGCGGTAGAGGCAGGTAACTTCTTCTGCGCCGAGGCGCAGGGCGGTGCGCAGGCAGTCAGAGGCGGTGTCGCCGCCTCCGATGACGGCTACGCGGCTGCCGAGGGTTGGACGTCCGTTTTTATCTTTGGGGAGCAGCTTTTCCTGCACGTTGCCGCGAATTAGAAAATCGGTGGCTTCGTATACGCCGGGCAGATCTTCGCCGGGAATTTCCATTTTGGCGTCAAGGCCGGCGCCAACACCCAAAAAGACGGCCTGGTACCCTTCGGCAAACAGGTTATCTATGGTTTTGTCCTGGCCGATGTAGGTGTTGCCAATAAATTTGGCCCCGGCAGATTCCAGGTCTTGCCATTTTTTGAAGAAGGAATCTTTGGGGAGTTTGAAGTTGGGGATGCCGTACACCATCAGCCCGCCGGGAGCGGGTTTGGCGTCAAAAACGGTTACGTCGTGGCCGTTTTCCAGCAGGAGATGAGCGGCAGATAGCCCGGCAGGCCCGGCGCCAACGATGGCGACTTTTTTGCCGCTGTTGGGTGTTTTGCGCAAGACAAACGGCTCGTTGGCGCGTTCCCACTCCAGGGTGAAAACTTCCAGCTGACCGGTTAGCACCGGTTCGTGATGTTTGTTGAGGACGCAGGAACCCTGGCAGAGCTGCTCGTGTGGGCAGACGCGCCCGCAGACTTCGGGCAGGGAGGAGGTGTTGTGGTAAATTCCAGCGGCGTCTTTGTAGCGTCCCTGCTCAATCAGCCACA
>JAVHNW010000147.1:0-4008 GCA_036169755.1 bacterium
GATGGGATTTCCTCCAGCCGCTCCAGCGCATACTCTGTGATTTCATGTTCGTGCGCGGCAACGGCCTGCATGCCAACCGCCGTCAAATAATCCACCGCCGCGCCAAAGCCAACCGCTTCGGCAATCGCTGGCGTTCCGGCTTCAAATTTATAGGGCAGGGCATTCGGTTTGAAGGAGCGCAAATGCACTTCCCGAATCATATCGCCGCCGCCCAGGAAGGGCGGCATGGCTTCGAGCAAATCGAGTTTGCCGTACAAGACGCCGATGCCGGTTGGGCCAAGCATTTTGTGGGCCGAAAAAGCGAGAAAATCCACATCCAACACCTGAACATCGAGCGGGAAGTGGGGGACGGATTGCGCCCCATCGAGCAGAGTCCGCGCCCCGGCCTGGTGCGCCAGCCGAATCATTTCCTGCGCCGGGTTGATGGTGCCGAGGACATTCGACATGTGGGTAAACGCCACCAGTTTGGGGGCTTGCTCCAACAGGCGCTGATACGTCTCCAGGTCGAGCAGGCCATCCTCGCCCACGGGGATAAATTCCAGCCGGATGCCGCGCTCAGCCTGAAGCATTTGCCAGGGGACGAGGTTGCTGTGGTGCTCCATCTCGGTCAGGATGACCAAATCTCCGGCCTGTAAATTGGCGCGCGCCCAGCTGTGAGCGACAAGGTTGATTGATTCGGTGGTATTGCGGGTGTAAATGATTTGACGCGGCGAGGCGGCGTGCAGAAAGGCCGCAATTTTCGCGCGGGCATCTTCGTACAAAGCGGTGGATTCTTCGGCCAGGGTATGCACGCCGCGATGGATATTGGCGTTGGAAAGGCGGTAAAAATCATCCATGGCCTGGAGGACGGCCAGCGGTTTTTGGGCGGTCGCCGTTGAATCAAGATAGACCAGCGGCACGCCAGGGCGAATTTCACGCTGGAGGATGGGGAAATCCTGTCGGATGCGGGCGGCGTCGAGAGTCATTATTAATAGTCGGGAATGTCTTTTTTGACGATGACGGGCGGCGTCTTTTTGCCGCTGCCCACCGGGCGAATCTGATCAGAGTTGGTGGGATACCACAAAATGCGGTCGGGCACCATCCAGCCATCCGTCAGGAAAACGTTGGAGCGAAATTGGACGGCAACCATTTTGCTATCCACTTGCACCACAATGCCTTTCAGCCAGCCGTGTACGCGGTCTTCGCCTTTTTCATGGTCGCACATCACCTCCACCGGGTCGCCGGGGTTGAAGGCATATTCCACCGCCGGAGAGCGCATATAAGAAACGTTGGGGGCTATGTTGCGCGATGAGCGTTTCACCGGCGGAACAGCGGAAGCAGAAGAACGGACAGTTTTCATAAGCGCCTCGGGGAATGCCAAATACGGAATGCGGGGGTTTGAAATTATTTGCCCGACATTTTATCAGAAATGTATTGCTGGAAACGGGCGCGGACGCCTTCAAAGGGAATCCGCTGGAAGATGGGGTCAAAAAACCCCTCGACTATCAGTTTTTCGGCTTCGGCCTGTGGAATGCCACGGCTTTTCAGGTAAAACAGCGGCTCGGCTTCCATTTTTCCAACGGTGGCACCATGCGTGCAGCGCACATCATCAGCCAGAATTTCCAGGCCGGGAATGCTGTCGGCGCGGGCGCGTTCATCCAAAATCAGATTGCGGTTGGCCTGGTAGCCATCGGTTTTTTGGGCGCCGGGGGCAACATAAATCATACCCTGCCAGACGGAACGACTTTTGCCCTTGAGCGCACCCTTGAAAAGTAAATCGCTGGTGGTGTGCGGGGCGAGGTGATTTTGCTGGGTGTCGTGGTCGAGATGCTGATTGCCGTCCGTGAAGTAAAATCCCGACATGCGCCCGGTGGCGCCTTCCCCGACCAAATCCAGTTCGGAGAAGTTTTTGGTGAGGCGCGAGCCAATCGCGCCGAAAATCCAGTCGAGGCTGGCGCCGCGCTCAACGCGGGCGCGCTCGTGGCTGAAATTCCAGACGTGTTTGCCCCACGATTGCAGTTCGACAAATTTCAGGCTGGCGTTTTGCAACACCTGAATTTCCACCAGCCCGGCGTGCATGGCGTCTATGCCGGGTTCATCGGGCGAGGCGGATTCGTGAACGTAGGTGACGCTGGCGCCTTCGTCCACCAGCACCAGCAAATGAGAAAGGTGGGCAAACGCGCCCGGCCCCCACAAGATGCTGTGGAGCGGCGCTTCCACCTGCAAACCCTTGGGAATGTACAGCACCACGCCATTTTGCGCCAGCGCCCCGGCCAGGGCGGCGAATTTGCCTTCTTCGGGGTTGACGGTTTTGCCAATCAGCCGCGCCAGCAAGTCGGGGTGTTTTTGCTCGGCAGTCAGCAGGTCGGTGAAGATGACACCCCGCGCCGCCAGCGCTTCATCCAGTTCGACAGTTACGCCGCCGGGGAGCAGGACAATTTGCCCGCCGTGCTGACCATCTGCCAGGGGCTCGAGCAAATCGGCGCGGACGGGGGGAAAGTCGAGGTGGGCGCCGCTGGGCGGCAGGCGGAAGGTGTCGGCGGGCAGGTGGTGGATGTCGGTACGCCGCCAGGCTTCGGAATTGCTATCGGGGAGAGTCTGCCGCTGGAAGGCTTCCCAGGCGCGGGCGCGGTACGATTCCACGCCACCCGCGCGGAGTTGTTCGCGGCGGAAGGAAAATTCGCGCGTGGCCGAGTCGCCGCGGCGGGTGCGAGTCACGCTAATTTGGGGTTTTTCCTGCATGTCAGCCAATGCTCCCTTCCATTTGCAGTTGGATGAGCCGGTTCATTTCAACGGCGTATTCCATCGGTAATTCTTTGACGAGCGGTTCGATGAAGCCAGAGACGACCATGCCGGTGGCTTCCTCCTCGCTCAGGCCGCGCGACATGAGGTAAAAAAGCTGCTCTTCGCCCACTTTACTGACGGAGGCCTCGTGGCCGATGGAGACGTCATCCTCGTCAATTTCAATGGAGGGGTAAGTGTCGGAACGGGATTGCGGGTCGAGCAAAAGCGCGTCACAAACAACGTTGGATTTGACGCCTTTGGCGCCTTTGTACACTTTGACCAGCCCGCGGTAGGAGGCGCGCCCGCCGCCTTTGCTGATGGATTTGGAGGTGATTTTGCTGGTGGTGTTGGGGGCAAAATGTACCATTTTCGAACCGGCGTCCTGAATTTGGCCGGGCCCGGCGAAGGCCATCGAGAGCATTTCACCGCGCGCGCCGGGTTCCATCAGGTAGCAGGAAGGGTATTTCATGGTCAATTTGGAGCCGAGGTTGGCGTCCACCCATTCATGCGAGGCATCGGCAAAAACTTTGGCGCGCTGGGTGACCAGGTTGAAAACGTTGGTAGACCAGTTTTGAATGGTGGAGTAGCGCGAGCGGGCGCCCTTTTTGACGATGATTTCGATGACGCCGCTGTGAAACGAGTTGGTGGTGTACTGCGGCGCGGTGCAGCCTTCGACATAATGCACCGAGGCGCCTTCATCCACGATGATGAGTGAGCGCTCAAACTGGCCAACATTGGCCGTGTTCAGGCGGAAGTAGGCCTGCAGGGGCAAATCCACCTTGACGCCTTTCGGCACATAGACGAAGGAGCCGCCCGACCAGACCGCCGAGTTGAGCGCGGCAAATTTGTTATCTTCGGGCGGAATGACGGTGCCAAAATATTCGCGGAACAAATCGGGGTGCTGGCGCAGGCCGTCTTCGATGGACAGGAAAATGACGCCCTGTTTTTCGAGATGTTCCAAAATGGAGTGGTAGACCATTTCACTTTCGTACTGTGCGCCAACCCCCGCCAAAAATTTTTGCTCGGCCTCGGGAATGCCCAATTTGTCAAAGGTGTTCTTGATGTCGTCGGGGACATTGTCCCAGGATTTTTCGCTTTTTTCGGTCGGTTTGACGTAGTAGAAAATATTGTCCAGGTCCAGATCGCCCAGTTCCGGCCCCCAGGCGGGCATCGGACGCGCCAGGTAATGTTCCAGCGCCTTGAGGCGAAAATCCAACATCCACTGCGGCTCGCCTTTCATGCGCG
>JAVHNW010000148.1:0-3949 GCA_036169755.1 bacterium
ATCTTGATGTGACAATCACGTTTCCATAAAAATATTCACTACGCCAACCATTTCACTTTTTAGATCAACAAAGCAAGTAACAAAACAAAGGGGCTGTCCGATTTTCTGGACAGCCCCTTTGGTGAGCAATCTTTTACTCTTCGCCAAGCGCTTCCTTGGACTTTTTGACCTGCTTGCCGCGCTCTTCGGTATTGAGAATGCGTTTGCGAATGCGATAGGAAAGCGGGGTTACTTCCAGCAGTTCATCATCAGCCAGGTATTCCACCGCTTCGTCCAGCGACATTTGGCGGGGCGGCGTCAGCCGGATTTCCATGTCGCCGCGCGAAGAGCGCATGTTGGTCAGATGTTTTTTGCGGCAGACGTTGATGGCGATGTCGCCGGGGCGGGCGTTTTCGCCAATCACCATGCCTTCGTAAACGGAGGCGCCGGGATTGATGAATAAAATCCCGCGTTCTTCGGCACTTTTGAGCGCATAAGCCGTGGTATCGCCCGCTTCCATCGCAGTGAGTGAACCGGTGGAGCGCATGGTCATCGGCCCGGCCAATTCATCGTAGCCGCTGAAAACCGTGTTCATAATGCCCATACCGCGCGTGGCCGTCAAAAATTGATAGCGGAAGCCCAGCAAGCCGCGCGTAGGGGCGATGTACATCAGGCGAACGTGGCCGTCTCCGGTTTCGTGCATTTCCATCATTTTGCCGCGCCGCCCGCCGAGCATTTCCACCACAACGCCTACCGTTTCGGCGCTAGTATCAATGTGAACCTCTTCATACGGCTCAAGCAGAGAGCCGTCATCCGCATTATGGAAAATCACTTCGGGACGCGAAACCTGAAATTCATAGCCTTCGCGGCGCATGGTTTCGATGAGGATGCCCAGATGCAATTCGCCGCGCCCGGAGACGAGAAAGTTTTCGGCGCTCTCCGTTTCTTCCACGCGCAGGGCGACATTGGTACGCAGTTCATCAAACAAGCGCTCGCGGATTTTGCGGGAGGTGCCCCACTTGCCTTCGCGCCCGGTGAAGGGAGAGGTGTTGACGCCAAACGTCATGCGGACAGTCGGCTCTTCCACCTTGATGGGCGGCAGGGCAACCGGGTTGAGCGGGTCGGCCAGCGTCTCACCGATGCCAATACCTTCCAGCCCGGCCAGAGAGATGATATCTCCCGCCAGCGCTTCATTGATCTCGATCTTATTCAGCCCCTGAAAGGTGTACAGGTAGCGGGCGGTTTCGGGCAGATTTTCCCCGGCGACGGTCAGACGCGCCAGTTTTTGCCCGGCCTGAATTTTCCCGGCGAAGATACGGCCAACAGCGGTCACGCCGCGGTAATCATCGTAGCCGAGCGTGGTAACCAACATCTGGAAGGGCGCGTCCAAATCCACCTTGGGGGCGGGGATGTGGTTCAAAATGACGTCAAACAGCACTTTCAGGTCGCTGTCCAGCTCGGGGGTCAGTCCGGCGCGTCCAGCGGTGGCCTGGGCATAGACTACCGGGAAATCGGCCTGTTCATCGCTGGCGCCCAATTCCACAAATAAATCGAAGGTATCATTCAGCACGCGGGCGGGTTCAGCGTCTTTGCGGTCGACCTTGTTGATGACCAGCACCACTTTGTGGCCGCGTTCCAGCGCCTTTTTGAGGACGAAGCGCGTTTGCGGCATGGGGCCTTCCGCCGCGTCCACCAGCAGGAGAACGCCATCCACCATGTTCATGATGCGTTCCACTTCGCCACCGAAATCGGCGTGGCCGGGTGTATCTACGATATTAATTTTGACGTTTTCTTTGGTATCCGGGTCAATCAGCGTGATGGCGGTATTTTTGGCCAAGATGGTGATGCCGCGCTCGCGTTCCAGGTCGTTGGAATCCATGACGCGCTCGGCAACTTGTTGATTTTCGCGGAAGGTATGTGACTGGCGCAGGAGGTAATCTACCAGGGTGGTTTTTCCATGGTCTACATGAGCGATGATGGCAACATTGCGAAGATTTTTACGTTCGATTTGCATAGGAAAAAAGTGAATGGGGAAAGGGGAGAAAGGAAAAGGTTTTTACACACAGAAAAACCCCGGCAAAGGCGACCGGGGCTTGATGCATTTTGGGAAGTTCCGGCTTACGGGCCGTATTCTACCAGACTCGCGCCGCTTTGTACACAGTGGATTATCAGACGTATTTCCGCAGCACCAGCACGGCATTATGGCCGCCAAAGCCGAAGGCGTTGCTGATGGCAATTTCCACTTTTTGCTCACGCGCCACGTTTGGAATGTAATCCAAGTCACACTCCGGGTCGGGCGTCTGATAGTGAATGGTGGGCGGCAAAATGCCCTCGCGCAGCGCCTGCGCGCAGAAAATTGCTTCCAGCGCGCCGGTTGCGCCCATAATGTGGCCGGTCATGGATTTGGTGGATGAAACCGGCGTTTTGTAGGCCTGAGCGCCAAAAGCAGTTTTGATGGCCCTGGTTTCCGAAGCGTCATTCATCTGCGTGGCGGTGCCGTGCGCGTTGATATAGCCTACCTGCTCCGGGCGGACTCGCGCCGATTCCAACGCCAGCTGAATGGCGCGCGCCCCGCCCGCGCCATTGGCGTCCGGGGCGGTGACGTGGTACGCATCCGCTGAGGCGGCGTACCCGGCCATCTCGGCGTAAATTGTCGCGCCGCGCGCGCGGGCATGCGTCTCAGTTTCCAGCACCAGCACCGCCGCGCCCTCGCCCATCACCAGGCCGTCACGGTTTTTGTCAAAGGGCTGCGGCGTCATGGAATAATCGGCGTTGCGGCGGGTCATCGCGCCGATACGGTCAAAAGCGCCGATGCCGGTGGCGCAGATGGTCGCTTCACTGGCGCCCGCCAGCGCCACATCCACCACGCCGGAGCGCAGCATCATCATCGCGGTGCCAATCCCATCCGCGCCCGAAGCGCAGGCCGAAGCCACCGAAAACGAGGGGCCTTTCAGGCCAAATTCAATGCCGATGATGCCTGAAGCGCCGTTTGGCATCAGCATCGGAATCAGAAACGGGCTGACTTTGCGCGCGCCTTCATCTTTGAGGGTAAAAATGGCGTCCTGCACCGATTTCAAGCCGCCGATGGCGGAGGAAACGATGACGCCAATCCGCCCGGCATTTTGTTCGGTGATTTGCAGGCCCGACATTTCCAGCGCCTCTTTGGCGGCAGCCACGGCAAACTGTTCAAAACGATCGCGGCGGCGGGCGTCTTTGGCGTCCATGTAACGCGCCGGGTCGAAGTTTTTCACCTCGCAGGCGATTTTGACAAACCATTCATGCTGCCAGGTTTCGGTGTCGAACAGCGTAATCGGCCCAACGCCAGAAACGCCGTTGATGACATTTTTCCAGGTTTCGGCCACCGACAGGCCAAGCGGGTTGACCGTTCCCATGCCGGTAATGACAATTTTTTGCATAGCGCCTCGAAAAAAAAGAATGAAAAGAATAAAATGACGAACCGTTACCTGCTCTTCAGCCCCGAGCCCGTCAAAACAGCCACCACCGGTTCAGAAATTTTCGTTCCTATTTGCTGCAGGGCAGGCCAAACCACAGCGGAAGTTGGCTCTACATATAACCCCCGCCGGGCAAGTTGGTCGCGCCCCGCCAGGATTTCTGGCTCATCAACGGCGATGAACTCACCGTGGCCGCTTTCGGCAATCTGAAGCAGGGCCGCCAGCCGCAGCGGGGCGCGGATGCGGATGCCTTCGGCGGCGGTCTGGCCCTCGGTCACCAGGCCGTAGGCCGAGTATCCGGCGGTGGAAAGCGCCCAGAGCGGGGCGCAGGCGCGCGCCTGCACGCCAATCATGCGCGGCAGCGAGGCAATCAGCCCGGCGCGCTGCAAGGCCACAAAGCCACGATACAGCCCCAAGAACAGGCCGCCCTGCCCCACCGGGCAAAGCAGCGCGCCGGGCGCGCCGCCGATTTGTTCATAAATATCATAGGCGGCGGTGGCGTAGCCGGGCAGGTTGTG
>JAVHNW010000149.1:0-3901 GCA_036169755.1 bacterium
ATTTTATGATTTTGAATAACCTGCAGCAGGTAACTGTTCAGGTCACCCGCCAGCAGATTGTTGGACGCATTTTTGCCGGAATGCAGCAAGTTGTCATACGTGTTCACGTAAAATTCATTGCTATCCTTGCCGGGGCGGTGGCAGGAAATGCAGTAGCGATTGACAATTGGCGCAATGTGAACGTCATAAGACGGCACTTCGCCATCGGCCAGGGCCGGGAAGAGCGGCTTGATGACCGGTTTTTCAAAGCGGTCGTCCCACATGTAGCGCATAAACGTGACGATGTAGTCAATTTCGCTTTTGGTCATACCTTCCGGGTTGTAGGCTTTGCCAAACGGATTCATGCCAGCGTTGGGCCGCCCGTAGGCAATCACCTCGCCGATGGTCGCATCGTTGAGGGTGTAAAGAATATCCTTGCCGTTGATGGGCGAAATTTCCTTGCCTTCCAGCCCCTCCACGCCTTCGATTTTTGCCACCGAGCCGTCATCGCCGTGACATTCGACACAGTTGACCGAGTACAAATCCTGCCCAGCAACGATTCTCTCCTCCAGTGTGGCCGGAATCTCGACCGATTCGGCTTGTACCGGCTGATGCAGGGCCAGCGTGGCGACAGTGAAACCAATCATCAGCAGTCCGGCCACCACCCCAGTTTGAATGATGTTGCGGACGGCATTCTCTTTTGCTGTGTAAGTGAAAAAAGCGAAAGCGCCATAAGCCAGCAGTGGCAGGATAATCCCCGCAGTGGTTTGGAACATACCCAGCAGGCGCGAGCCATCTGCCGAAACGGTGGGAACATCGGCCAGCATGGTGAGCAAGACCATGCCCAAAACCATGATTGCCATGATGCCAATCGGCAGGGCGCGTTTGGCGTAGTAGCGGCGCGGCGATTTGTCAATGAAAGGCAGCAGCGCCAAAACGCCGAGGAAAAACCCGGGGATGAGCGCGGTGGCAATCCACTCAATTTTTCCCAATACCGGAATTTGCCCGTACAGCGCCAGGAATTTGAACAAAAACAGGAAATACCACTCTGGGCGGGGAATGTAGCTGGTATCGCTTGGGTCGGCTTTGGGAACATTATCCACGCCGACAAAGGTTGCCAAAATCAGCAGGAGGACGAAAATGCCTAGTGAAACAACCAGGTCTTTGTAAATGCTGTCGGGCCAGAAGCGCTCGCCGTGCTGTAGTTCGCGCTCATATTTTGCGGTAATTTGTTTTTTGGTTTCTTCGTTCATGGCTAATCATCCTTCCCCGGGAAGTGGGATTCGCCGTGCTTGATGATGAGATAAAGGTGGGCGCCAATTAACCCGAGCAGCGCAATCGGTAAAATCCAAATGTGGGCGGCGAAGAAGCGCTGCAGGGTCAGGGCGCTCAAATCGGGGCCGCCGCGCAGGGCTTTGAGAATGAAGTCGCCCAGGAAGGGGACGCTTCCCGCAATTTGTGTGCCAACTGTTGTTGCCCAAAAAGCCATCTGGTGCCAGGGAAGCAGGTAGCCGGTGAAGCCCATGCCAATCGTCATCAGCAGCAGGCCGATGCCGACCAGCCAGGTCAATTCACGCGGATATTTGTAGGAACCGGTCACAAAAACACGCAGCATGTGGATGAAAACCACAATCACCATCAGCGAGGCGCCCCAGTGGTGAATGCCACGAATCAGCCAGCCAAAGGCAACGCCGGTCATAATGTACTGAATGCTGTCGTAGGCGTGGTCGGGCGAGGGGGTGTAATAAACCGTCAGAAAAATGCCGGTTACGGTTTGAAGAATAAATAGAAACAGGCTGGCCGAGCCGAGCGTATTCCACCAATTGCCACGCGGTTCCGGGCGGTCGAGCAGGGCGGTGTACATCTCTCCCAAACCGAGGCGTTCATCCAGCCACGCATAAAGTTTTTGCCACATAGTTTAGCCCTCCTGCCCAATTTCCACCGGGGTGATGACCAGCGTATCGTCTTCGATGGTGAAGTTGAAATGGCGCAGCGGAATGGGCGGCGGGCCGTCCAAAACCTGGCCCTCCGCGCTGAATTTGGCATCGTGGCAGGGGCACAGGTAGGCATTGGATTCTTCATGCCAATTGACGGTGCAGCCCAGATGCGTACAACGACTGGAGAGAATGAGAATGTCTTCGGGGGCTTCCGATTTGCGCAGGACGTAGCCACCGTAATTGGCGGCGGTGCGTTCCCAACCGTTGACTTTGGTGACGGTGAAAGAAAACGGATACGGTTTCCCAACCGGAATATCCGCCAGTTTGCCAATCGCAATCGGCTTGCCAGCCTTGTCTTCTTTCAACGCCGGGTCAACGAGATACCCCACTGCAGGGATTCCCAGCCCGACAGTGATGATGCCCCCGACGGCGCCGGTCGTGAACTTGATGAAGTCCCTCCGGCTGAGATGATTGGAACCTGATGACATGAGCACCTCCTTTGGCTGATTCGGTGTCGTTATGACGAAGGGGTGATAAAAATCACTCACTGAGATAAGTTCTACTTATCATCAAATGAATTAAAATCACTCCAGTTTATACACGCGCTATTTGGATTATAAAGGTCATTCTCACCTTCTTTATAGGATGACTGAAACCAAATAACTAGGACGATTGTCACTTTCTGGATGGTTTTCGGCGTGTGATAATCATACTACTTGCGCCAACAGGAAAAAGACGGTTTTTTTCATTAAAAGATGAAAAAAGCCGCCAATCATTTCCACTTTTGAAGGAGGAACAGATGGGTCTGAGTAGAAATGTTAGTCTGCCCACCGCCCTGGGCTACAAGGGACAGGGGCCATTTTTGACCTTTATCCTGCATCGCATCGGCGGGATGGGTATGGCAATTTTTATTGGATTGCACATCCTGGCTTCGTTTCTGTCGGGAGAAGTTGGCAATGCCATCAATGCGGTCTACGAAAGTTGGCTTTTTCAACTCTTTATTTTCTTCTGCGTACTGTTCCACGCCATCAATGGCCTGCGCATTACCATTGTGGATTTATGGCCGCGGCTGATTGAACATGAGCGCGAAGCCATCTGGCTGGAATGGGCGGTTTTCATCCCCGTGTATGCCATTGCCGCGTTTGCCATCATTCGCTCGGCGCTGGGAGGTTAATCATGGCGACTAAATCACGCACCCTGCCGCTTTCCAAACGTGGCCTGAATTTTGAAATGCTGATGTGGATTTTCACCCGTCTTTCTGCCCTGGCAATGTATGCCCTGATTCTCTTCGGCGTGATCGGCGCGCTTATCATGGGCGCTCGCAATCAAATGAGTTTTGCCGACATTTTGCGCTGGGGTTTTATGCCCAATTCCACCCATGTCCAAAGCACCAACCTGCAAGATTTGGCGCCCTGGTCTTCCTTCCTGTGGAATTTCACCGCCACCCTGCTGCTCCTGGTCGGAACGGCGCACGGGGTACACGGGCTGGTGGTCATCGCGGATGATTACATCACCTCCCCCGCCGGACGCAACATCGTGCGCCTGGTCAGCATTGTGACGATGATTGCCACCAGCATCATCGGCGCGTATGTTCTCTGGGCATTGTAGGAGCGGATTTTATGGAAAACCTTCATCAATTTGATGTACTTGTCATCGGCGCAGGCGGCGCCGGGCTGATGGCCGGGCTGTACGCCTCGCGCACCGCCAAAACCGCCGTCATCAGCAAACTTTACCCGTCCCGCTCGCACACCGGCGCGGCGCAGGGCGGCATCGCCGCCGCCCTCGGCAACATTGAAAAAGACACCCCCGAATGGCACTGCTATGATACCGTCAAAGGCTCCGACTACCTCGGCGACCAGGATGCCATCGAATTTATGACCAACGAAGCGCCCCAAATCGTTTACGAATTGGAGCACATGGGCCTGCCCTTTGACCGCACCCCGGAAGGAAAAATCGCCCAGCGACCTTTCGGCGGCCACACCAAC